>DASYCF010001239.1:0-9895 GCA_036500365.1 Byssovorax sp. | reverse complement strand
TCCGAGGCTGCATCGTCACCGCCAACAACAACGGCATCTTCATCGGCACGGGCGGCGGTCCGGCGCTCTCGCACGACATCCTGCTCGAGGGCAACTTCATCCACGGGAACGGGAGCCTCACGCGCTACTACGAGCACAACGTCTACAACGAGGCCTCGAACGTGGTCTATCAGTACAACCACTTCGGCCCTCCGCGCGGCGGCGCGCAGGGCGTGCTCGGCGCGAACATCAAGGAGCGCTCGGCGGGCGTGGTCATTCGATACAACTGGATCGAGGACGGCGCGCACATCCTCGACATCGTCGACGCGCAGGAGGCCCAGGCGACCACGGTGCCGATGCCGAGCTTCCATTCGACGTTCGTCTACGGGAACGTCATCGTCCGCGGCCGCACCCCGTCGGGATCGATGATCCACTATGGCGGCGACAGCGGCGTCTTGCCCACGTACCGCAAGGGCACGCTCTTCTTCTACGACAACACCGTCATCGTTCGGAACGACACCTACCCCGAGTGGGCACGCACGCCGTTCTTCGAGCTCTCGACCAACGACGAGCACCTCGACTCGCGCAACAACGTCTTCTGGAGCGCCGTGCCTCCCACGGACTCGCGGCCGGTCGGCATGCTCGGCGCGCGCGACAACGTGACGTCGGGCAAGGCGACGTTCTCACACGACTGGATCCGGGACGGCATCCGCGTGGACGATCTCTCCACGGGATCTCCCGTCAAGGTCGTCGCCGAGGCCGCCGGCTTCGACAAGGCGACGCGCGGCACGAACCCGGGCTTTCACGGCCTCGCGGGCGCCGATTTCGGCCTCCACGCGGCGCCGGCCGGCTGGACGCCCGCGCCCCTCGCGAGCGAGGTCGACGCGGCGGCGCTGCTGCCGACGATGCAGTACGCGCGCGAGCAGCACGGCGCGCCTCGACCCGCCACGCCCATCGTCCCCGGCGGCCTGGTCGAGTAGCGGTCAGCTCTTCTCGACGGCGGGCGGCGCGGCGGGCTCGCGCCGCTTCACGGGGCGCGCGGGGATGCCGACGACGGTCGTGTAGGGCGCGACGTCGTGCACGACGACCGCGTTCGCCCCGATCTTCGCGCCGTCGCCGATGGTCACCGGGCCGATGATCTTCGCGCCGGCGCCGATGTGGATATCGCTCCCGAGCGTCGGGCTCCGGCCCTCTTCGTCGTCGCCGATCGTCACCTCGTGGTGGAGGTGGATGTTCGCGCCGCCGCGGACCTTCTTGTTGATGACGACGCCGTTCGAGTGGAAGAGCACGAAGCCCGGGCCGAACTCGGCGCCGCGCCCGATGACGCAGTTGCCGAACGCGGAGTTCAGCTTGTTGAAGACCATCTCGAGCGGGGCGAGGTGCGCGCGCCGCGAGCCCTGCATCAGGCGATACAGCACCATCGACAGCGTGCCGTCCGTCGCGAGCGTCTTCGCGATCGCGGCGCGCCCCTCGCTCGAGTAGCAGAGGCGCGCCTTCTCCCGCAGATCGGCGCCGAGGAGGTCCCAGCTCGTTCGCATGACACGCGAGCATGCCCGAACGCGGAGGCGCGCGCCAGCCGCCATCCGCGCGGTTTTCTGTGGACCCGCGCGGCCGGGCTTCGTAAGCCGGTCGGCTGTTGTTGCTGCGACTCCGCTGGCGCGGGTCGCGGGGGCGCGCGGAGGACGAACGACCCATGGTGAGCGTCGACGAAACGAGCAACGCAGCGGACGCGGCGACGGCCCTCCGCGGGCGCGACATGCTGTGCTTCGGCCACGACTGGACCGGCGACCCGCTGTCGAAGACGCACCTCATGCGCCTCCTCGCGCGCGACAACCGCGTGCTCTGGATCAACTCCATCGGATATCGCGCGCCCACGGCGTCGAAGTCGGACGCGAGCCGCGCGTGGAAGAAGCTCAAGGCCGCCGCCGAGCCGGTGCGCGAGGTCGAGCGGAACATCTTCGTGCTGAACCCGCTCGCGATCCCGGCGTACGGCGTCCCGTGGATGCGCGTCGTCAACCGCGAGCTCTTGAAGCTCCAGGTCATGCGGGCGATGCGCGGCCTCCGGTTTTCGCGGCCGATCGACTGGGTGTTCAACCCCACCGCCGCCGTCGTCGCCGGCTCGCTCGGCGAGGAGCTCCTCGTCTACTACTGCGTCGACGAGTTCACCGCGTTCACGGGCATCGCCGGGCAGCTCGCGGCGCTCGAGGCGGACCTCGCGCGGCGCGCCGATCTCGTCGTCGTCTCGGCCGATCGGCTGCTCGCGTCGAAGTCGAAGCTCAACCCGCACACCGTCCTCGTGCGGCACGGCGTCGACTACGATCATTTCAAGAAGGCGCTCGACCCGGCGACCGTCGTCCCGACCGAGATTGCCAATCTGCCCCGACCCATCATCGGGTATTTCGGCCTGATGGCCGAGGACTGGATCGACATCCCGCTCATGGTGAAGGTCGCGAAGCACTTCTCCAAGGGGTCGATGGTGCTGCTCGGCAAGGTGACGACCGACATGACCGCGCTCACGTCGCTCCCGAACGTGCACCTCCTCGGGCGCAAGCCCTTCGCCGACCTGCCCGCGTACTCGAAGGGGTTCGACGTCGCGATGAACCCGTTCCCGATCAGCGAGGTCACGCTCAACGCGAACCCGCTCAAGGTGCGCGAGTACCTCGCCGCGGGCCTGCCCGTCGTGTCGACGCGCATCCCCGAGGTCGAGGTGCTCGGCCAGTGCCGCATCGCGGCCGACGCCGACGACTTCGTCAAGGGCATCGAGGAGGCGCTCGCGAACCCGGGGCCGAGCGCCGCGCGCAGCCTCACGATGAAGGACGAGACGTGGGCCGGCCGCGTCGAAGAGCTCCGCCGCCACGTCGCCGCGCTCGCCTCACGCCGGAGCCCGCGCGGGAGCCGCTGATCGCGTGATCGTCGACGCCGCGGAGCTCCCTGCCGGGCACGCCCTCACGTGCGACGTGTGCGTCGTCGGCGCGGGCGCGGCAGGCATCGCCCTCGCGCGCGAGCTGGCGCGGCGCGGCGTCGACGTGCTCGTCCTCGAGAGCGGCGGCACGAAGTACGACCCGGCGGCGCACGACCTCGACAAGGGCCGCGTCGTCGATCCCGAGGGACACGGTCCGATCGAGGACTACCGGCGTCGTCGCCTCGGCGGCTCGACGACCGCGTGGGGCGGCCGCTGCGTGCCGTTCGACCCGATCGACTTCGAGCCGCGCGACTTCGTGCCGCACAGCGGCTGGCCCTTCGGCCTCGCCGAGCTCGAGCCTTACTACCGCCGCGCGCAGGCGCTCTGCGAGCTCGGCGAGTACGAGTACGGCGCGACCGCGTGCCTGCCCGAGGCCGCCGCGCGCGCGCCGATGATCCCCGGCCTCGCGTCGAGCGAGCTCACGACCGAGCCCGTGTACCGCTTCAGCCCGCCGACGAACTTCGGCGCGCGCTACCACGACGAGCTCGCGAAGAGCGCGAACGCGCGCGTCGTGCTGCACGCGACGTGCGTCGAGGTCGCGACGAACGCGGAGGGACGCCTCGTCGAGCGCCTCGTCGCGAAGGGCCCCGGCGGCCGGCGCATCGAGGTGCTCGCGAGGCGCGTCGTGCTCGCGGGCGGCGGCCTCGAGGTCGCGCGGCTCCTGCTCTCGTCGACCGGCGCGAGCGCGCGCGGCGTCGCGAACGACCGCGATCTCGTGGGGCGCTTCTACATGTGCCACGTGACGCATCACGTCGACGTCGAGCTCACGCGTGACCTCGTGTGGGACTACGAGAAGACGCGCGACGGCGTGTACTGCCAGCGCACCCTCTCGGTCACCGAGGCGGGGCAGCGCAGCCGCCGCATCTTGAACCACCGCGCGCGCGTCGAGCACCCCGACATCGCGGACCCCGACCACGCGAGCGGCGTGCTCTCCGCGACGTACCTCGCGAAGACGTTCCTCATGCGCCAGGCGGCGAACCGCTTCCTCAGCGACAAGGTGAACGTGCTCAGCAAGGGCGTCGTGAAGTCGGTCGAGCTCGCGCGCCCGCTCGAGCACGCGCGCAACGTCGCGCGCGATTTGCCGAACGTGCTGCGCTTTTCGAAGCGCTGGCTCACGGATCGCGTGCTCGCCGAGCGCAAGCTCCCGTCGATGGTCATCCCGAGCGCGACGCACCGATACACGCTGCGCATCGACGCCGAGCAGGCGCCCGACCCCGAGAGCCGCGTGACGCTCGGCGACGAGAAGGACGCGCTCGGCGTGCCGCGGCTCGTCGTCGACTGGCGCGCTCGGCCCATCGACTCCGAGAGCCTCGAGCGCACGTGCGCGCTCTTCGCCGACGCGGTGCGGAGCTCGGGCATCGGCGCCGCGGCGTGGGCGCCCGCGGCGAAGCTGCAGGCGACCGGCGGGCATCACGTCGGCACGACGCGCATGTCCGACGATCCCGCGCGCGGCGTCGTCGACGCGAGCTGCCGCGTGCACGGCGTCGAGAACCTCTTCGTCGCGTCGAGCTCCGTGTTCCCCACGTGCTCGTACGCGAACCCGACGCTCACGATCGTCGCGCTCGCGCTGCGCCTCGCCGATCGGCTCGCCGGCGTGTAGCGGCGTCGTCAGCGGTGGTGGCGCAAGAGGCGCGTGAACACGACGAGCGCCGCCGATCCTGCGAGCAGCACCGCGACGACGACCCACAGCCACGCGCGGCCGCTGCGCGGGGCGGCGAGCTTCGCGGGCGCCTTCGGATCGTCGGGGAACGTCGACGCCATCGGGGAGGCGCGCGGCGGTGACGACGCGGCGTCGCTCGGCGCGGGCTCCGCGGGCGGCGCGACGACTACGACGGCGACGGCCGCAGCGGCGGGCGCGCGCGACGGGCGCTTGGCCGGCGTGACGGGCATCACGATGGTGCCGTGGGCAGCGCGCTGCATGGCAGGCGTAGGCGCGTCGAGCACGGCCGCGAGCGCGGCGTGCGCCTCCGCCGCCGACGGGAAGCGCGCGCCGACGTCGCGCGCGACGGCGCGCTCGAACCAGCCGTCGAAGCCCGCGGGCAGCTTCGCCTCGACGCCGAGCTCCTCGGCGCGCTCGGACGCGGGCGGGATCGGCGCGCGCATGAGCTCGAGCGCGATCTCGTAGGCGTTCGATTTCTCGTCGTTCGAGGCTCGCCAGAAGATCTTGCCGGTGAGCATGCGGAACGCGATGAGCCCGAGCGCCCACACGTCGGAGGCGGGGCGGATGCTCTCGCCCTCCTTGGACTGCTCGGGCGCGGTCCAGAGCGGCGTGCCGAGGCCGGGCGTCGTGCCCGTGAGCGTCTTCGACTCGCGGACGATCTTCGCGATGCCGAAGTCGAGCACCTTCACGAACGGCGCGCCGTCCGCGGTGCGGGCGCCGCCGTCGCTGGCCGAGATCGTCGTGACGACCACGTTCTCGGGCTTCAAATCCCGGTGCACGATGTTCGCGTCGTGCGCCGCGGCGATGGCGCCGAAGAGCTGATCGAGGGCCGCGCGCACGCGCGCGACGTCGGGCGCCGGCGGCCCGTCGAGCCACGCGTCGAGCGTCACGCCGTCGAGGAACTCCATCGCGAGCCACGGGAGGCCGCTCGCCGCGTCGACGCCGGACGCGAGGACCTGCACGAGGTGCGGGCTCGGCACGCGCACGCCGATCTGGGCCTCTTGCTCGAAGCGCTGCGCGAACTTCGGGTCCGAGACGAGCTCGGCCTTCATGAGCTTGAGCGCGCGCACGGCGCCCGTCGGCCGCTCGCGGACGCGGTAGACCGATCCCATCGTGCCTTGACCGATGAGCCTCTCGACCTCGTACGCCCCTGCGAAGACGGCGCCGGGGAGGAGCCGGTGCTCGCGCGCCACGCCTCAGCGTCGCACGAAACGAGGACGACCGATCAAGAGTCGGAGCGCGTCGACGGGGGGACCGCGTCGACGTAGGCGTCGCCCGCGCGAGAGGGCACGTGTTCGGGCCAGTGCACGGGCGGCGCCGCGAAGGCCGGACGCGCGAGCAGGTAGCCTTGACCGTAGCGAACGCCTGCCTCGCACACGGCGCGGAGCTCGTCGGCCGTCTCGATCCCCTCGGCCACGACCGACGCGTCGAGCTCGCGGCACAGGCGAACGAGCGACGTCACGAGCCGGTGGAGGCGACTGCCGCGCGTGAGCCCCGCGACGAGCTCGCGATCGAGCTTCACGACGCGCGGCGAGAGGTCGACGATGTACTTGAGGTTCGAATACCCGGCGCCGAGGTCGTCGACGACGAGGTAGATGCCCTTGCCGCGGATCTCCTGGAGCATGCTCTGACAGAGCACGAAGTGAGACAGCGGCACGGACTCCGTGATCTCGAGGAAGACGTCCTCCGTGTGCCGGAATATCGGGTCGTCGGGCTGGATGAGCCAGCGCTCGTTCAGCTCGCTCGGGTGCACGTTGAGGAACAGGCGATGGTCCGGCGCGAGATCGATCGCGACCTCGCGGATGAGCCGGCCGAGCTCGCCGACGCAGCCCTCGCGCACGGCGGCCTCGAACATCCGCGGCGGGCTCGCGAACGCCGGCCAGTCGCTGCGAACGAGCGCCTCGTACGCGAACGGCTTGCGTGTCGACAGGTCGACCACCGGCTGCAGCGCCACCTTGAGCGCGCGCTCGTCGATGAGCGCACGCACGGTGGGAGCATCGATGGGCGGAGGTTGCACGCGGTCTCACCATGGGCCAAGGGAGGCGCGGCCCAGCATTACCCTACGCGCGCGCGACGCGATTTTCCAGTGCGCCGACCGCCTCTTCAACGCGCGTCCGGGTCAAACCTTCTTGCGCTTCGGCGGCGCGTCGCCAGCAGAGCGCGGAGCGGCGGCGCGCTTTCGCTCCGGCCACGCGCCGCGCGGCGGCTTCTGCGATGCGCCCGCGAGCGACTCCGAAGCCCGACCTCGCTGCGCTCGCTCTTCCCGCCCGACGACGGCCTCGACCACCCGCGGTCGCTTCGGTGGAGGACGCGGCGCCTCGGCGCGGCGCGTGTCGGGTCGCGGGGGCTGATCCACGCGGCTCTGCTGACGCGGGCCGTGATCGGGGCCACGCGAGGGTCGCGCGTCGGCGTGGTGGCGGCGCTCGGTCGGCGCGCGACGCGGCGCGGGCGGTCGGAGGTCGCCGTCGTCGCGGCGATCGGGGGGCGGACGCCGCTCGTCGGTGTGCGGGCGACGCTGCTCGCGCGGAGGCGCTCCGCCCTCGGGCCGGATGGCGATGCGCGGGTTCCGCGGATCGGGCGCCTGGCACGCGATCGCGAACGAGTCGGCGACGTGCTCGGCGACCTCGACCACGGACCAGGTCGGCCCGACGCGGATCGCGCCGACGTCGCCGCCGCGGATGTCGCCGCGGCGGCACACGACCGCGAGCAAGCGCCGCGCGTCCGCGCCGTGGAGCTCGCCCCACGTCACGTGGAACGGGCGAAACCCGGCCTGCGCTTCGCCTGCCCGCGCGCCCTGTCCTTCGTTGGGCGGAGGCCGGCGCGACGGCGTGTCACGCGCGTCGCGAGGCGGGCGCCACGAGGGCGTGTCGCGCGGGTCGACGAGCGGCGGTCGACGCTCGAAGTCGCCCTGCTGATCGGCGAGCTGCGGCCTCCGCGCGTGCGTCGCGTCGCGCGGCGAGCGCGGCGGCGCGGCGCGCGGCGTCGGCATCGGCCGAACCTCGCGGGGCTCGCCGTGGCCCGTGCGACGAAGGCGCGAGAGGAGCCGCGCGAACGTGCGCGGAGCGTCCGGCGCGTCGGCGAGGCGGGCCGCGAGCGCGAGCGTGCGCGCGTCGACCTTGGGCTCGTCGTCGGGCGGGAGCTCGCCCGTGAGCGCCTCGAAGAGCCGATCGTCGCGCTGGCCGCGGATCATGTCGGCGCTCGGGATCGGTTCGAAGCGCGGCGTCGCGCCGGTGCGCTCGACGAGGCGCGCCGCGCGCGCGACGACGCTCGGCGCGACGAGCAGCGAGCTCGTGCCCTTGCGACCCGCGCGGCCCGTGCGACCGCTGCGGTGCGTGTACGTGTCGGCGTCGGTCGGCGGCTCGACGTGCACCACGCGCCCGATGTCCTGCACGTCGATGCCGCGCGCGGCCACGTCGGTCGCGACGAGCACGCGCAGCGCGCCGCTGCGGAAGCCCGCGAGCGCGCGGTTTCGCTCGGGCTGGTCCATCTCGCCCGAGAGCGAGCTCACCGAGAAGCCGGCCTGCGCAAGCTCGCGCGTGATGCCGGCGACGTCGGCCCGCGTGCGCGCGAACACGAGCGTCTGCTCGCCGGGGTTCGCGAGGAGCAGGTTCACGACCGCCGAGACGCGATCCTCCGGCGCGACGACGTGCAGCACGTGATCGATGTCGACGTTCGCGACGCCGAGGCGCGTGCCCTCGACGTGGGCGGCGTTGCGCTGCACGCGGTCGGCGAGGCCGCGCACGTCGCGCGGGAACGTCGCGGAGACGAGGTGCGTGCGGCGATCCTCGGGCGCGCGCGACAGGATCGCCTCGAGCTCCTCGCGGAAGCCGAGGTCGAGCATGCGATCGGCCTCGTCGAGCACGATGGCGCCGACGCCGCTCGCGTCGATCGATCCGCGCTCGAGGTGATCGAGCAGCCGCCCCGGCGTGCCGACGATCACGGCGGGGCCGCGGCCGAGCTCGCGCCGCTCGTCGCGGTAGCTCGCGCCGCCGGTGACCGAGGCGACGCGCGCGCCGAGCGGCGCGTAGAGCCACGAGAGCTCCTCCTCGACCTGGCGCGCGAGCTCGCGCGTAGGCGCGACGACGATGACCTTCGGCCGCGCCGGCCCGGGCTGCGGCGCGTCGCTCTTCGCGCCCTCGACGAGATCGCGCATCGCGAAGCCGACGGCGAGCGTCTTGCCCGATCCGGTCTGCGACGTGATGCGGAGATCGCGCCCGACGAGCGCCGGGTCGAGCACGGTGCGCTGCACCGACGTGAGATCGGCGTAGCCCTTCTTCTCGAGCGCGCTCGCGAGCGCCGGCCCGAGGACGGCCGCCAGATCCAGTTCGGTCATGTGGCGCGAGCAGGTAGCAGGCCCGGCGCCGGCCCGGTAGGCGAATCGCGCGTTTCGACCGGCGCGCGCGGCCTCAACGATACGGAGAAGTGCCCGTGAGGCGGCGCACGCCCATCCCCGACGCCGACGCGAGGCGCTCGAGCTCTGGGAGCGACGCGCCCGCGTGGAACTCCGTGTAGCCGCACTGCGCGCACGTGTACGCGTCGAACGACACGAGCGGCTTCTGCTGCTGGGCGATGTACTGCGACACGTTGTCGACGACGAAGACGTCGCGCGCCGCACACTTCGGGCACGTCCCGGTGCTCTTCATGCGGCGCGATGGTAGTCGACCGCGCGGGCGTTTCGTCAGCGGAGGCAGCGCACCACGTCGTCGCACGTCGCGAGCTCGGCGCACTGCGTCTTGAAGCTCGCGGGCGCGTTCTGGCAGGCGACGCCGAGGTTCCTGTCGTGGGCGATGAGCTTCATGCTCGTGCACACGCCGATGCGCGCGCACTCACCGATGACGTCGCCGCTCGGGAGCCACTTGCCGTCCTTCGGGACGAGCCTCGACGCGCGCGCAGGGCTCGACGGCGGCGGCGCGCCGCACTGCAGCGTCGGCTTGCACGTCGGCACGACGCTCTTGTACATCGCCGCGAGCTTCGTACAGGTCGCGCCGTCCTTGCACACGCCGACGAGCGCGAAGCCGCCGGGGATCTCGATCATGTCGAGCCGCACGTCCATCGGCTTAGCCGGCTTGTTCGGCCAGTCGACGAGCTTGAACTGCGGGTTCGCGAAGAGCGCCTGCCGCGTCCAGATCCAGTCGTAGTCCCAGCCCCGGCTCTTCGGCGCGGTCGTGAGCACGACGCTCGGCTCCTTGCAGTCGGCGGGGATCGTCGCGAGCCCGTGCACCGGATACTCGATGTCGTTGTCCTCGACCGCGGGCGTCGACGTCGCGCTCGGCGCGGGCGCGACGGCCGTCGTC
>DASYCF010001238.1:0-2162 GCA_036500365.1 Byssovorax sp. | reverse complement strand
GCGCCGCCGTCTTCGATCGGCTCGAGGCGGTGCTCGCCGATCCGCGGCTCGCCGGGGTCGACGCGGGCAGCGCCGACGCGACGCCGCCGGAGCCGGGTCCCGGCGTCGACTGCAAGGGCATGGATCTCTCGGGGCGCGACCTCGCGGGGCGCGACCTCTCGAGCCTCGACCTCGCCGGCGCGAACCTCTCGGGCGCGAAGCTCGTCGGCGCGCGCCTCGTGCACGCGAACCTCCGCGCGGCCTCGCTCGCGTCGGCCGACCTCACGGACGCGAACCTCGAGGCGGCGGTCCTCACGAACGCGAACCTGTCGAACGCGAACGCGCGCGGCGCGCGGCTCGTCGCGGCGACGTTCGACCGCGGCTTCGCGCGAAAGACGACGCTCGCCGGCGCCGTCATCGACGAGGCGCGCATGGCCGAGCTCGTCGTGAGCGACGCCGATTGGTCGCGCGTCTCGGCGCGCCGCGTCCGCTTCCGCAAGGTCGTCTTCCAGCGCGTGAACCTCGAGGGCGCCGACTTCGGCGAGGCCGAGCTCGTCGAGTGCTACTTCTTGAACTGCCGCGCGCGCGGCCTCGTCGCGCGGGGCGCGCTCGCTCATCGCACGAGCTTCGGCGCCTCCGATCTCGAGGGCGCGAGCTTCGAGGGCCTGCGCGGCGAGCGCACGATCTGGAAGGACGCGCGCCTCGCCGGGGCCGATTTCTCGCGCGCCGTGCTGCCGTCGGCGTTCTTCATCGGCGTCACGGGCGCGGCGCCGCGGTTCTTCGGCGCGAACCTGCTCGGCGCGCGCTTCTACAAGGCGCGGCTCGAGCGCGGCGATTTCACGCGCGCGAACCTGATGGGCGCGGACTTCTCGAAGGCGCACATCGACGGCGCGCGCTTCACCGACGCGAACCTCTACGACGCGAAGTTCCTCGGCTCGGCGGGGGCGGCCACCGACTTCAGCGGCGCGAACCTCAAGCGCGCCCTCTTCGAGCAGCCATGAGCGCGATCGACGAGCTCCTCCTCGGGATGCGGACGCCGGGCGCGCTCGCTGGCAAGCGCTTCACCGGCCTCGCGCTCGCGGGCCGCGATCTCGCCGGCGCCGATCTCTCGGGCGCGCTGCTCTTCGCGTGCGACCTGACGAAGGCGCGGCTCGACGGCGCGCGGCTCGTCGGCGCGGCGCTCGTCGGCGTGAAGCTCGCAGGCGCGTCGCTCCGAAAGGCGGACCTGTCGAGCGTGCGCGCGCCGGCGGTCGACCTCTCGGGCGCCGACCTCGAGGAGGCGGTGCTCACCGGCGCGCTGCTCGCGAAGGCGAACCTCGCTGGGGCGCGCCTCGCTCGCGCGCGCATCGACGGCGCGCGGCTCGACGCGGCGAAGCTCGCCGGCGCCGACCTCGAGGGCGCGACGATCACGAAGAGCTCGCTCTCGGCCGCCGATCTCACGGGCGCGAGGCTCGACGGCGCCGCGCTCGAGGACGTGATGTTCACGTCGGCCTCGCTCGTCGACGCCGACCTCGCCGGCGCGAAGCTCACGGGCGTCGTCCTCGTGAAGTGCGATCTGCGCGGCGCGCGCCTGCCGCGAGCGCTCACGCGCGTGCTCCTCGAGGACGTCACGTTCGGCGACGGCGGCGCGCCGCCCTTCGCTGGCGTCACGCTCGAGGGCGCGAGCCTCGGCGGGATGAACCTGCGCGGCGCGGACCTCAAGGGCACGCGCTTCGTCCGCTGCTCGCTCGCGAAGGCCGATCTCTCGGGCGCGGATCTCGCCGGCGCGTCGTTCGCTCGCTGCGATCTGTCGGGCGCGAACCTCGAGGGCGTCGACCTCTCGGGGCACCTGCTCGAGATGAACCTCTTCTCGCGCGCCAACCTCTCGCGCGCGCGGCTCGTCGGCGCGCAGCTCAAGAAGTGCGTGCTCGAGGGCGCCAACCTCGAGGGCGCCGACTTCACGCGCGCGACGCTCGAGCAGGTCGGGTTGAAGCGCGCGCGCCTCGAGGGCGTCGTGCTCGAGCGCGCGACGCTCCGCCGCGTCGATCTCGGCGGTGCCGACCTCACGCGGGTGCCGCTCAAGGGGCTCTCGCTCCCGCAGTGCGTGTTCCGCAAGGCGAACCTCTCGGGCGCCGATCTCTCGGGCGCGGACCTGTCCGACACCCGCCTGTCGGGCGCCACACTGACCAACGCCAATCTGGAAG
>DASYCF010001237.1:0-7632 GCA_036500365.1 Byssovorax sp. | reverse complement strand
TCGTCCAGCTCTTCTACGCGGCGACGCTCGGCGCGCTCGCGTTCTTCGTGCACAAGGTGCTCTGGCTCGTCCAGTACAAGCGCCTCCAGGGCGCGCTCGTCGACTCGGCCGTGAAGAAGCTCCGCGACGACAACCTCGCCGTGCTCGAGGCGTGGGAGGCGTTCGCGACCGAGCGCTGGGGCGAGGCGCTCGGCCAGCCCGACGTGAAGAGCCCGTCGAACTTCATCCGCCGCGTCGAGGAGTGGATCCACAAGCTGAAGGGCGACATGCGCGCGACGCGCAAATCGCTCGAGACCGCCCTCGCGAACGCGCTCGCCGAGGGCGTCGCGGTCGACGAGGCGGTCTTGTCGCTTCGGCGCCTCGGCAAGGGCGGCCCCGAGCGCAACGAGGTGCGCCTCGTCGTCCCCGAGAGCGACCTCGCGTCGCCCAAGCCGCCGGATCCGCGGCTGTTCGAGCTCAATGTGCGTTCGCGCTACGGGCTCGTGCGGCGCGCGCTCGTGTTCTTCTCGGGCGCGGCCGACGTCGTGTACAGCTCGCAGCACGTCGCGCTCATGAGCCAGAACGCGCACGTTCCGACGGGCGTGCTCGTGCGCCGGCTCTCGCTCGTCTTCCTCGTCATCGCGTGCGTGCTCGCCGACATGGCGTTCGGCCTCCGGAGCGCGCTCACCGACTTCATGAACGGCCTCCTGTTCCCGGCGGCGCACGCCGGCTACCTCGCGGCGAAGACCGCCGCGGAGAAGACGTTCTTCGAGGAGCACGGCGGCGCCATCCTCGCGTTCGGCGTGTGGATGGCCGGCTACGGCGCGATCTACATCGGCCTGTTCTTGTCGGTGCGCCGGAACTACCAGGTCAACAAGCGCCGCCTCGCCGAGATGCGCGCGAGCGAGAAGGCCATCCTCGCCTCGCTGCGCGACAAGCAGGTCCGCGAGCTCGTCAACTGGGGCAAGGAGTACGGCCGGAGCCTCGACGGCGCCGTCGGCATCACGCTGCGGCACGCCGAGACGCTGCTCGATCACTGCGAGGGGCGCCTGCGCCGTCGCATCGCCGGGCCCGAGCTCTTCGAGGGCGCGCGCAAGGTCGGCGAGGCCTTGTTCGCGAAGCTCCCCGAGTCGACCGGCAGCGTGCAAGACGCGGTGACGACGCACCCGCACTCGTTCATGCACTACGTCTGGCCGCGCCTGTCCGAGATGGGCTACCAGATCCAGCTCGCGCAATATCGAGCCGCCTGGCAGCACGTCGAGGTCGCCGAGAGCGATCTCCGCAAGGAGCAGCCCGACCCGCACCGCGCGCACAGCCTGTGGCGCGCCATCGTCACGTACGCGACGATCTTCGCGTCGATCCTGCCTGCGGGCACGGCCGACGAGCTCCGCGCGGCGTACGCGTCGATGGTCGAGGCCACGATCGAGGCGACCGACAAGGACCTCGAGGAGCTCGACCGGCGCCTCGCCGAGCTCACGCAGCGCCTCAACGAGCAGCTCGACAGCGCGCGCCCGCTCATCGCGTCGCGCATCGAGCTCGCGAACCAGAGCATCACCGCCGCGAGCCTGTCGTTCGCGGCCGAGGTCATCCACGTGCGCGAGCAGGCTAGGCTCGAGGCGATGGCCTTCGAGATCTGAGGCGCCACCTCAGGGCGCCATCCCGAGTCTCGATCTTGGAGAGGTGTCGCGCGCATCGCGCAGTCGATTGCGCAATTCGAGCAACGCGGGGCGAGCGTACGGCCGCGGGCGCGCGTTTCTGGATGGCATACGCGTTGCTCCGACGGGCGAGATGGAGACCGCGCCCGAGACCGTTCGCGTTCGTTCTGCGTCGTCCGCCATCGTGGCCCCGATGCGCCGCCCGGCGCCGTCGTTCCTCGATCGCGCGTTCGAAGAGATCCTCGACGGGCGCTCGTGCGACGCCGTTCCCGCGCTGTTCGCGGAGCTCGAGTCGCGGCGCGCGACGCTCACGCCGAGCGCGTGGGAGCGGTTCGTCGTCGCGGCGCGCCAGCACCCGCTCCACGTCCTCTTGCAGCAGGAGCCGATCACGCGGCGCGCGTTCACGAAGCCGCGCGGCTACGCGGGCGACGCGGAGCTCCTCGATCTGATCTACGGCGAGGCCGACCTCCCCGACGACACGTCGTGCGTCGGCGCGTGCCTCTTCGCCGAGATCTACGAGGCGGGCTGCGGCAAGAGCGTGCGGTTCCGACGCGCGCTGCTCGCGGGCGCGATCGACGACGCGGCGGCAGACAGCCCGGGCGCGCGCGTCCTGTCGCTCGCGTGCGGGCACCTCCGCGAGGCGGAGGACGCGGCGAGCTTGAGGGCCGGCGCGCTCGGCGAGCTCATCGCCGTCGACGCCGACACGCGGGCGCTCGCCCACGTCGAGCAGACGTTCGCCGGCGCGCGCGTCACGCCGATGGCCGCGAGCGTGAAGGACATCCTCGGCGGCCGCGTCGCCGAGTCGAGCCTCGACCTCGTGTACGCGGCGAGCATCTACGACACACTGCCGGCGGCGACCGCGATCGAGCTCACCGCGCGCCTCTTCGAGATGCTGCGGCCCGGCGGGCGCCTCCTCGTGGCGAACTTCGCGCCGACGCCGTTCGCCGGCTACATGGACGCGTTCATGGACTGGCGCCTCCGCTACCGCAGCGAGGCCGACGTCGCGGCGCTCTTCTCCGAGGTGCCCGAGCGCGATCTCTGCACGTGCAAGCTCCGGCGCGACCCGCTCGGGCACGTCGTGTACGCGACGGCGACGCGCGCCTGACGCTTGCCTCGCGCGCGCATCGGCGCGAGACCGCGCGCATGCCGAGGCCGTTCGAGCGCGTGCCCTTCGACGAGCTGCCGGCCGAGCCGCGCGTCGCGCACGACCTCGCGCGGGCGGCGCTCCGCTTCGTCGACGTCGCGTGCCCGGCGTTCGGCGCGCTCCGCGTCGCGTACCGCGAGCTCGGCGACGGGCCGCCGCTCGTGCTCGTGCACGGGCTCATGACGGCGAGCTACTCGTGGCGGTACGTCATCGCCGACCTCGCGTCGAAGCACCGCGTGATCGCGCTCGATCTCCCCGGCGCGGGCGAGACGACCGCGGCGCCCGATCGCCCGCACACGCCGGAGGCGCTCGCGTCGTTCGTCGCGGCGTTCTTGCGCGCGCTCGGCCTCGACGGGAGCGTCGTCGTCGGCAACTCGCTCGGCGGGTACGTGTGCCTGCACCTCGCGCTCGCGGAGCCCGGACTCATGCGCGCGCTCGTCGACATCCACTCTCCCGCCATGCCCGAGGCGCGCTACCACGCGATGCACGCGGCGCTCGCCGTGCCCGGCGTCGCGCGCGCGCTCGCCGCGTTCATCCAGCGCGACCCGGCGCGGTGGGTCTGGAAGAACGTGCACTACTGGGACGAGACCTTGAAATCGCGCGAGGAGCTCGAGGCGTACGGCGCCGTGCTTCGGACCGACGCGGGCGTCCGCTCGTTCGTGCGCTACCTCTCGGACGCGCTCGCGCCGCGCGGGTTCCGCGCGCTCGTCGACGCGCTCGAGGCGCGCCGGGCTCGGCGCGAGGCGTTCCCCGCGCCGCTCTTGCTCCTGTACGCGCGACGCGACGCGCTCGTTCGGCCGGACAACGGGCCGCGCCTCGCCGAGCTCGTCCCGCGCGCCGAGCTCGTCTGGCTCGAGGACACGTCGCATTTCGCGCACGTGGACACGCCCGAGCCGGTCGTCCGCGAGATCCTGCGCTTCGCCGCCGAGCACGGCGGCTGACACGTCGAGGAGCGGGCGCAACGCTCGTGTTCGTGTTCGTGTTCGTGTTCGTGCTCGTGCTCGTGCTCGTGCACGTGCACGCTCCCGGTGCGGCTTCCGCGCAAGACGCTCGACGTACACGGCATCGTCGTGGAGCTTCGCGCTGAGGATCTCCTCCTCGAGGTGTTCTGCGCGCGCCGAGTGCCACGGCGATGTGCCGGTGGGCCTCGAGCGCGTGCACGAGCACGAGCACGAGCACGAGCATGGGCACGAGCATGGGCGTCTCGAGGACCGAGCCGACGAAATTTCGGTGCGCCAAGAAATCGCAGGGGAGGGGGGATCAATCCGCGCTCGGCGCGCCATCTCCTCGGCGAACATGAGCACCGCGACGATGCCTCTCGCGTGGCCGGCCCCCAGCGTCACTGCGGCGGGGCGCCTGCGCGCGTTCGTCGATGAGCACTACGGGCGGCTCTGGCGGGTGCTGCGGCGGCTCGGCGTCCCGCCCGCGCAGGTCGAGGACGCGGCGCAGGAGGTCTTGCTCGTGTTGGCGCGGCGCCTCGGCGACGTCGCGCCGCCAGCCGAGTGGGCGTTCGCGTACGGCACCGCGCGGCGGGTCGCCCGCGACGCGCGCCGCAAGGCCGCGAGCCGGCCGGAGGACGCCGACGAGCGCGCCGTCGCCGACGCGTCGATCGCCGGGCACGCGGGCGCGTCCGACGACAGGCGTCTGCTCGACGCGCTGCTCGACACGCTGAGCGACGAGCACCGCGAGGTGATCGTGCTGGTCGAGCTCGAGGGCATGACGCTCGCCGAGACCGCCGCGCTGCTCGAGGTGCCGCAGGGCACCGTCGCGTCGCGCGTGCGGCGGGCGCGCGCCGCGCTCGAGCTCGCCGCGAAGGACCTCGCGGACTGACGCGCGGCATCCCGAATTTCGAAGACGAGGAGACGAGGACGATGAGCAACGAACAAGAGCTCGTGGCGCGGCTCCTTCGCGCGGCCGCGGAGGACGCGCCGGCCGACGGCGCGAAGGAGCGCGCGCTCGATTCGGTCGCGAGCCGCGCGGCCGAGGCGGTCGCTGCGCGCGCCGCGCCTCCCTCGATCGCCGAGGCGTCGCCGTGGCTCAGCCACGCGATCGGCGGCGCCGCGACGCTCGCGCTCGCGGCCGCCGTCGCGCTGGTCGCGTACCTGCCGGGCGGCGGCGCGTCGAAGCACGTCGCCGCGGCGAGCGTCGCGCCGTCGTCCGCCGTCGACGGGCCTCGCGCGCCGCAGAGCAAGGCGGGCGTGGTCGCGCAGCGCGTCGCCCATCGCGCGGCGCCGAGCGTGAGCTCCTGCGCGGGGGCGGCCCTCCCGGAGGCCGTCGCGACGACCTGTTCGAGCAGCGGCCCGCCCATGCTGCTCGAGATCACGAACGCGTGCTCGGACGAGACGCTCGATCTCTACTGGGTCGACTTCGAATGCAACGAGGTCTTCTACTCGCAGATCGAGCCGGGCGCCGTGCGCTACCAGAGCACCTTCGCCTCGCACCCGTGGCGCGTGCGCGACCACGCCACGCACCGGCTCGTGAAGGAGATCGCGCGCCAGCAGGAGGGCGACGCCACGCCGCCTCAGCCGATCGAGGGCGAGCAGCCCTTCGTCGTCGAGCCGGGCGAGACCGCCGAGGAGTCGAAGCGCTGCTCCGAGGCCGGCCTCAACGCGCGGATCTCGCTCGAGAACAAGCGCCCTACGCCGGTCGAGGTCTACTGGGTCGACTACGGCTGCGAGGAGATCTTCAAGGGCTACGTCGCGCCCGGCGAGACGTGGCACCAGAACACGTGGGACGCGCACCTCTTCCGCGTGCGCGACGCGGCCACGCACGAGCTCGTGAAGGAGCTCTCGGCCGACCCTGCGCCGGCGGCGCGCCGCGTGGCGGTCTCGATTCCGTAGCGCGGGACCTCGACGGACCTGCGCACGCGCGCGTAGGTTCGTGCAAGGCTCGCGGCCGCATGGGCCTCTATGGAGACGTCATCCTGCCGCGCCTCGTCGACCGCGTGTGCGGGCGCGACGCGATCACCGTCGAGCGCGCGCGCTGGGTGCCGCGCGCGAAGGGGCGCGTGCTCGAGGTCGGCGTCGGTTCGGGCTTGAACCTCGCCCTCTACGATCCGGCGCGCGTCGTGTCGGTCGTCGGCGTGGATCCGTCGACGCCGCTGCTCGAGCGCGCGCGGCGCCGCGCGGCTCGGGCGCCCGTGGCCGTCTCCCTCGCGCTGGGCGCGGCCGAGGCGCTCGCGTTCGACGACGCGACGTTCGATACCATCGTGCTCACGTACACGCTGTGCAGCGTCGGCGATCCTGCGCGTGCGCTCGGCGAGGCGCGGCGCGTCCTCGCGCCGGGCGGCGCGCTCGTGTTCGTCGAGCACGGCCTCGCGCCCGACCCACGCGTGCAGCGCCTCCAGCGCGCGATCACGCCCGCGTGGCGGCGCGTCGCCGGCAACTGTCACCTCGATCGCGACACGCTCGCGCTCCTCGCCGCCGCCGGCTTCGCGCCCGTGGAGCACGCGTCGACGTACAGCGACGGCCCGCGCTGGCTCGGCTACACGACCGAGGGCGCCGCCGTCGTCGCGTGAGCGTCAACGCACGCGGATCGCGGGCGCGCCGCGCGCGGCGACGACCCGGCCGATCTGCGCCGCGGCCTCGCAGCCCGCGGCGCGGAGCGCGTCGACAGCGCGCGCGGCGTCGGCCTCGGGCAAAAAGAGGAGCAGGCCGCCCGACGTCTGGGCGTCGGCCAGCAAGAGGCGCCGCGCGTCGCTCACCGCGTCGTCGAAGCTCGTGATCGCGCGCGCGTAGTCGAGGTTGCGCTTCGAACCGCCGGGGACGAGGCCGCTCGCCGCGAGCGCCTCGACGCCGTCGAACATCGGCGCGCTCGACGCGTCGAGCTCGGCGTCGACGTTCGACGCCTCGACGACGTGCTTCAGGTGACCGAGCAGGCCGAAGCCCGTGACGTCGGTCGCGCTCGTGGCGCCGAAGGCGAGGCCGACCTCGCACGCGCGGTCGTTCAGCGCGAGCATCTGCGCGGTGGCGGCGCGCACCAGCGCGTCGTCGGCGGAGCCCGCGCGGATCGCCTGGCCGACGATCCCCGTGCCGAGGCGCTTCGTCAGCACGATCGCCTGCCCCGCGAGCGCGCTGCGCTGTGACCACACGCGCGCCGGATCGACGCTGCCGACGACGGCGAGCCCCGCCTTCGGCTCCGCGTCGGAGATGGTGTGACCGCCGACGATCGCGCAGCCGGCGCGCGCGGCGGCCTCCGACAGGCCCGCCATCACCTCGCCGAGGATCTCGTTGCCGAGCTTGTCGGTCGGGAAGCCGACGAACGCGAGCGCGAGCTCGGGCTTGCCGCCCATCGCCCACACGTCGCTCATCGCGTTCGCCGCGGCGATGCCGCCGAACGCGCGCGGATCGTCGACGATCGGCGTGATGACGTCGATGGTGAGGACGAGCGACCGCGTCGACCCGGGAGGCCGCGCGACGGCGGCGTCATCCATGGGGCCCGGGCGCCCGTCGACCCAAGGGTGCGCGAGCGGGGTGATGTTCTTCAGAACCTGGACCAGGCTCTCGGCGCTGAGCTTTCGCGCTCAGCCGCCGCCCTGGACCAGCGTCGTCAGGCGCGGGTCGGTCACGTGTCCTCCTTTCGCGCGCGAGCTTTGGCAGACGCGCGCGCGGGCGTCACGCGCGGCGGAGGAGCGCCGCGACGCCGCGCACGTGCGGATCGTCGACGCCGAGCGCGCGCAGCGTCTCGTCGAGCCGCAGCACGTAGTCCGCGTTCTCGCCGCTCGGCCCGCGCGAGCTCCTCGCGTGCGTCGCGATCGCGTCGAGCGGCGCCTCGCCGAGGAAGTGCGGGTTGTCCGGCAGCGCGATCCACGTGGTCGCGCGCGCGGACTCGCCGGACGCGAGCTCGAGATCGACG
>DASYCF010001236.1:0-4924 GCA_036500365.1 Byssovorax sp. | reverse complement strand
TCCGGCCGGTCGCGTTCCGCGCGACGCTCTCGCTCGGGATGATCCTCGCCGTCGCCGACGCGCAGGCGCTCTCGTTCATCGGCGCCCTCTCGATCGAGGCCCACCACGCGAGCGGGCGGCCGTGGCTGCTCTTCGCCTGCGCGGCGGCGCTCGGCGCGTCGATCGTCGGCCTCTACAGGCTGCGTGTCTGGGGCCTCGCGCTCGCGTTCGTCGGCGCGCTCGCGGTCGGCGCCTGCGCCCTCTCCGACGCGTTCGGCGTGCCGGAGAACATCGCGCGCATGTTCGCGGCGACGTCGGCGCTCGCGCTCCTCGTGCCGTTGCCGGTGTTCGTCGCGATCGCGCGCCGGCGCGCGCCGGCTCCGGTGGACCCGCGGCTCGGCCGCGGTGCGGCGTCGCTCGCGGTCGCGCTGCTGATGGCCGGCTCCGTCGTCGCCGTGTGGCGTTAGGCGCGCTCGGCGAAAAAATCTTCCGCGCCCTGTCGATCCGGGCGACACCCGTTCGACCTCGAGGTGTCGCGCGAGGCGACGACCGAGATCAAGGACGGCACCATGCAATTTCTGCTCATGATCTACGCGGAAGAAGCCCACTTCGGCACGCTGAGCCAGGCGGAGCTCCAGAAGACGATGAAGGAGTACGGCGCGTTCACGAGGGGCATCAAGGAGTCGAAGCACCTCCTCGGCGGCGAACGCCTCGAGCCCACCCGGCAGGCGCTCACCGTTCGCGTGCGCGACGGCAAGACGTCGACCACGCACGGCCCCTTCGCCGAGACGCGCGAGGCGCTCGGCGGCTACTACCTGATCGAGGCGAAGGACATCGAGGAGGCCGCCGAGATCGCCGCGCGCATCCCGGGGGCGAAGTTCGGCTCGGTCGAGGTGCGCGCCATCATGACGATGGACCCCGCCAACTACGCGCCGTAGGCCGCGACCTCTGCGCCGTGCCGCGCTCGCGCCGCTGGCGGGCCCGGCGTAGAGTCCCCCGCGGTGGCGACCGCGGCCGGAGTCTTCGACGAAGCTGCGGGCGGCGAGGGCGCCGCCGAGGCCCGCGCGCGCCGCGTGCTGTCCGAGTCCTATCGCGACCACGGCGCGCGGATGCACGCCGCGCTCGTGCGTCGCGTCCACGACTTCGACCTCGCGGAGGACGCGCTCCACGAGGCGATGATCGGCGCGCTCGAGAGCTGGCGCGTCGACGTGCCGCGCGACCCGCCCGCGTGGCTCGTGCGCGCCGCTCTCAACAAGGCGATCGATCGGATCCGGCGCTCGCGCCTCGACGCCGACAAGCGCGGCGAGCTCGCGCACGAGGTCGACGCCGAGGCGAGCGTCCCCGAGAGCGCGCTGCTCGGCGACCCGTTCGCCGAGGATGACCGGCTGCGGTTGATGTTCCTGTGCTGTCACCCGGCGCTGCCGTTCGACGCGCGCGTCGCGCTCACCCTGCGCGCCGTGTCGTGCCTCTCGACCGGCGAGATCGCGCGCGCGTTCCTCGTCCCCGAGGCGACGATGGCGCAGCGGATCGTCCGGGCGAAGGCGCGCGTGCGCGAGGCGAAGCTCCCGTTCCGCACGCCCGAGCCCGACGAGATGGACGAGCGCATCGACGCGGTGCTCGCCGTCGTCTACCTCGTGTTCAACGAGGGCTACGCCGCGACCGCCGGCGCCGAGCTCGTGCGCGAGGATCTCTGCGTCGAGGCGCTGCGGCTCGCGCGCTTGCTCGTCGACCTCGCGCCGGCGAGCGGCCCGGCCGCCGGGCTCCGCGCGCTGCTCCTCTTGACCGACGCGCGCCGCGCTGCCCGCGTCGACGCGTCCGGCGATCTCGTCCTGCTCGAGGATCAAGATCGCGCCCTGTGGAACCGCGACGCGACCGATCGCGGCCTCGCCGAGGTCGCGCGCGCGATCCGCCTCGGGCCCGCGCGCCACCCGTACACGCTGCAGGCCGCGATCGCGGGCGTGCACGCGCAGGCCGCGCGCTCCGCCGACACGGACTGGGCGCAGATCGTCGGCCTCTACGAGATGCTGCTCGACGTCGCGCCGTCGTCGATCGTCGCGCTGAACCACGCCGTGGCCGCGGCGATGATCGAGGGCGCGGAGGCCGGCCTCGGCAGGCTCGACGCGCTGGCCGAGCGCGAGGCCGAGCTCGAGCGCGAGCACCTCTTCCACGCGGCGCGCGCCGATCTCCTGCGCAAGCTCGCCCGCGCCGACGAGGCGCGCGTCGCCTACCGGCGCGCCCTCGAGCTCGCCGCGAACGAAGCGGAGCGTCGGTTCCTGAGCAGGCGCCTCGCCGAGCTCGGATAGGCCGGCGCCGGGGCAGCGAAGATTGAGCCGCCAAGACATCGAGAGCGCCAAGAACGAGAGCGCTTCGATCTCCCCGCCTTGGCGCCCGGCGCCTTGGTCGCCTTCGGCGCTTCGCCGACAACCTCCAACTCAGCTCAGAACCGAGCCCGAGCCCGCACCCGAGCCCGAGCCCGCACCCGAGCCCGGAACGAAGCCGCTCCGCGGCGGTGGTGGCGCGCTGAAACGCCAGATCCTGCAAAGCTGAAACGTTGGTGGTCGCCTTGAACTCGGCGCCGCTCCTCGTCCGAGCGGGCCGAAGGAGGCCACCGTGGATCAAACGATCGCCCAGCTTGGGCAGGATCTGGCACGTGCAGGATATGCGAAGCAGACGCGCGCGCGGTACATGGACACGGCGCAGCGCCTGAGGGCGCGCTTCGGGTGCGACGTCCGTGAGATCACGCGCGAGGAGCTGCGGATGTTCGTCGACGAGCTCATGCAGCGGCCGTCGGCTCCGTCGATGAAGGGCCACGCGCTGTGCGGTCTTCGGTTTCTGTACAAGCGCACGCTCGGCCAGCCTGAGATGGTCTCGTTCTTCCGTCTGCCGAGGAGGTACTCGGCGGTGCCGGTGGTGCTGAGCGTCGGCGAGGCCTCTGCGCTGCTGCATGGGATCCGCCACCCGCGCTACCAGGCCGTGGCGATGGTGATGTACGGCGCGGGGCTGCGCATCTCCGAGGCGATCGCGCTCGAGGTGAGTGACATCGACGGCGCGCGCGGAGTCATCCGCGTTCGTCATGGCAAGGGCAACAAGGCGCGGGAGGCGAAGCTGTCGGCTTCGCTGTACGGGTGGTTGCGCGCGTACTGGGCGCGGGAGCGGCCGCCGCTGCCGCACCTGTTCGCCTCGGCGTCGGGCAAGCTCCCGAAGCAGAGCACCGTGCGCGAGGCGCTGGCTGTGGCCGCAGGGCAGGCGTGGATCAAGAAGCGCGTGACGCCGCACGTGCTGCGCCACAGCTTCGCGACGCACCTGCTCGAGCACGGGACCGACGTGCGGGTCGTCGGCGCGCTGCTCGGTCACGCGAACATCAAGACGACGGCGCGGTACGCGCGCGTGACCGAGAAGCTCGTGCGTGAGACGCCGAGCCCGCTCGATCTCTTGCCGCAGCCGCCGCGCTGAGTGGCCGGGCCCGCACGGGGCCCACGCTACGACATCGCGGACATCGTTCGAGGTCATCGACGCGAACTCGAGTCGGCGCATGCGCTCACGCGCGAACAGAAGCGCGTGCTCACCGACATCGCGCAGTGCCGCACCGCCGTGCTCGGCGGGCACCTCGACCGATGCGACGCGTGCGGTCACGAGCAGCCGTCGTACAACTCGTGCCGCAATCGTCACTGTCCGAAGTGTCAGGCGCTGGCCCAAGAGAAGTGGATCGCCGAGCAGCGAGCGCGCACGCTCGACGCGCCGTACTTCCACGTCGTCTTCACGCTCCCGTCGGAGCTTCGACGGCTCGCGGCGTATCGGCCGCGCGTCGTCTACGACGCGCTCTTGCAGGTCGTCGGCCGCGTGCTGCTCGAATTCGGCGAGCGACGTCTCGACGCCACGATCGGCGCGACGCTCGTGTTGCACACGTGGACGCGCGCGCTCGTGTTTCATCCGCACGTGCACGCCATCGTACGGGCGGCGGTCTCGCGCGGGGCGGCTCGTCATGGAGGTCGAGCGGGCGCGCGTTCTTGTTCCCGATCAAGGCCATGGGCCAGGTGCTCCGCGGCAAGATGCTCGACGCGTTGAAGCTCGCGTATGCGCACGGCGAGCTCGCGGGCTTCGACGATTTCGACGACCCGGAGGGCTTCGCGCGGCTGGTGCGCGTCGTCGCGAGGAAGCGCTGGATCGTCTATGCGAAGCCATCCTTCGACCGCGTCGTGCACGTGCTCGGCTACCTCGGCCGCTACACCCATCGCGTGGCCATCTCGAACAGTCGATTCGTCGATGTCTCGATGGCGCGCGTCACGTTTCGTACGAAGGGCGACGGCCTCGAGTCGCTCACGCCGGTCGAGTTTTTACAGCGCTTCGTGCAGCACGTGCTGCCCGACGGGTTTCACAAAATCCGTCACGTCGGACTGCACGCGTCGGCGGACAAGCGCGCCGCGGCCCACGACGCCTTGGGTGCCGTGATCCAGGCGCCGCTCGCGCCGATGAGCTCTCGCGAGCGGCTGCTCCGCATCACCGGTCGCGACGTCACGCGATGTCCCGTGTGCAGCGGCCCGCTCCGACAGACGCCCTTGCCGAATGCGCGCGCGCCGCCCGAGGTCGTCGCGTGACCGCGCTCCGATCCGACGCGCTTCAAGCTGCGTCATGGCCGAGCTCCATCCATCGCACGGCGCGGGCGTGTGAACGTCGATCGATGACCTGGGCGACCGCCGACCACGACCCGACCCGCGCCGGATCGAGCATGCTCTGCGAGCGCCACGCTGCTCGCCGCGTCGACGATCGGCACGACCGCAGTCGACAGCGACGAACGAAATCCCCATAGTCGTCGCCGCGCCTTCAGCGGCCGGCTCGCGCGCCGCTCCGGGCTTCGTTCCGCCGCGTTTCGTGGGCGCACTCGGCCCAAGACCACACCGTCCCGCGGGCCACGAAACGCTCAATGCACACCCGAGCCCGCACCCGA
>DASYCF010001235.1:0-2359 GCA_036500365.1 Byssovorax sp. | reverse complement strand
CCGCTTCGTCGAGATCACGAGCACGGCGCCCGCGAAGATCTTCGGCATGTACGGCAAGAAGGGGACGCTCGCGGTCGGCGCGGACGCCGACGTCGTCGTGTGGGACCCGGCGCGCGAGAAGACGCTCGGCGCGAAGACCCTCCACATGCGGATCGACTACTCGCCGTACGAGGGCCGCGTCGTGCCGGGGAGCCCGCGGACCGTGCTGTCCCGCGGCGACGTCATCGTGAAGGACGACGTCTGGGTGGGGAAGTCGAAGAAGGGCCGCGGACAGTTCGTGAAACGCGGCACGTTCTCGCTGTAGCCTTCAGGCATGGTCTACCGCACGGCGCCCGGCGATCCGCGGGTGGCCGAGCTCCGGTCCATCATCGATGGGGAGCCGGTCCTGCGCGACGAGGCGCGGCGGCTCCGGTTTTTGCAGGACGAGGCGAACGAGAAGGTCGACGAGGCGAACGCGAAGATCCGCGACGCGCGCGGCTGGTTCGGGCGCGGGCGGGCCGACCACGCGCTGGAGGAGCAGGCGGCCGAGGCGCGCGCGCGGCTGGAGAAGCTCGTCGAGGACGAGCGCGAGGTGCTCGCGAAGATCGAGGAGGTCGGCGAGGCGCGGCGCGAGCTGGCGACGCGCGAGTCGGCGGCGGTGCAGGCGCTGCGGGCGTCGAAGACGCCGGCGGGCGAGGAGCTGCGCGCGATCGACGCGCAGGCGGAGATCGAGCTCGGCATCGTCGCGGTGTTCGAGCGCGTGCTGGCGGCGCTCGTGCGGGCGGAGACGGTGCTGGTCGCGATCGCGGACGCGCGGATCGCGGTGCGCGAGGCGTCGCTGCGGCAGGACGCGTTCGCTGCGGTGGTCGACGCCGTCGACGGGCTGACGGATCTGGCCGCCGCGCGCACGCGCCTGCGCGACGCGCTGGCGACGGCGCAGGTCGCGCTCAAGGAGATCGTCGTCGAGGTCGACGCCCTCGGCGGCGTGTGGGGCGGGGCCGCGCCGCTCTTGCCGCGCGACGCGATCGCGGCGTTCGCGGCGACGATGTACTACGTGCGCGAGCCCGAGAAGTCCTCGATGATCGCGGCGTCGGGGCAGCTCGCGACCAGCGTCTCGGAGCTGATCGCGGTGGTCGAGCGCGAGCACGGTCGCCTGCGCGCGCGCTGCGACGCCCTCGCCGCGGAGCAATCGGCGCTGGCGATGCGCTACCTCGAAGGCGGGTAAGAACCAGCCTCGCTCGCGCTCGGCTGATTGCAGACCACGGCCTCGAACGTGCCGCCCCAGCTGCCCTTCAGCTCGCTGTAGCCGGCGTGCGTCGACCACACCGAGCCGGCGAGCTTGGCGCCGTTCGTGGTGTCGATGGGACCGCGGAGGATGACCGCGCCCGGCCACACCTCCTCCATCTTGTCCTTGCCGAGGTAGAGCGCGATCGAGCTCGGCTGCGCGACGTCGACGACGGACCACCGCGGGCTGGTGACGCCCGCGACCGACGCCTCGACGAGGAGGCTCGCGCCGGGCTTGGTCTCGTCGCCGAGGCCGCGGCACGGCACGTCCGGCTCGGCGTAGAACGCGAGCTCGCCGATGAACGGGCGGTCGCCGCCGCCGCGGTGGAGCGAGACGTCCATCGCGTTGGCGACGGTGCTCGAGCCCTGGAACACGATCGCCTGGACGGTGCGCGCGACGGGGATCGCCTTGCCGCCGCGGACGCCGTGCGCCGCGCCACCGGGCGGAGCCATCGGGAGCTTCTCGAGGTCGGCGACCGGGAGGGCCTCGCACAGCTCGAGGTCGAGGTGGCCCGACAGCTTCATCGCACCGAGCAGGTTCGCGCCCGCCAGGTCGAGCTCGCCCGTGACACGGGTGCCGGCCGCGGCCTTGGCCGGAAGCTCGATGCGGATCATCGACTCGGCGCCGGAGAGCCCGTTCATGTACTCGCTGTCGAACACCATGCCGGCGCGCTCGAGGTGCGTGCGCTCGTGGCCGAGCGTGACGATCGCCAGGGCCGGCGTCCACGATCCCGCGAAGTAGCGGCCGCCGGGCCCGCTCGGGATCTGGATCTCGACGACGGCGTCGAGCCCCTTCGGCGAGCCGTACGACGGCTTGTGCGCGCAGTCGAGCTTGCTGGTGGTGAGCGTGAGGTACAGGCGGTCGCTGCCCGGGACGACGTAGCCGAACCCGAGGCGGTAGCTGTGGTCGCCGACGACGAGCGCGGCGTCGGCGCCCGGCGGCGGCACGTCGACGGGGCGCGCGTCGGGCGTGGGCGCGGCGGCATCGGCAGCGGCGCGGGCGTCGATCGGCGCGGGCGCGGGTGGGGGCGCGGGCGCGGGCGCGTCGCGGTGATCGCCGTTGCAGGCGGTGACGGCGAGCAGACCGAGCCAGACG
>DASYCF010001234.1:0-7309 GCA_036500365.1 Byssovorax sp. | reverse complement strand
AGGTTGATGGGCTCGCGCTCGAGGAAGGTGCCGAGCTTGCCGATGAGCGCGCCGATGACGTCGATCGACTCGATGCGGAGCTCGCCCGTCATCGCGTGCACGAACTCGCGCAGCTCGGGGCTCACCACGGTGAACACGACGAGCGCGCCCTCGCGCGCGGCGCGCTCGAGCACGGGCCGCGCGACCTCCTTCGTGCGGACGCGCGTGTGCAGGCGGATGAGCGTGCCGGCCTGCGGGAACTGGAGGAGCTCGGCGCGCACGACCTTCTCGGCGGTCTCCCCCGTCGAGTCGGAGAGCACGTCGATGTAGCGCGGTTTCTCGGGCATCGTTCGCGAGAAACTAGCACATGCCCGCGCGCAAACGCGCAGCGCACAAGCCGAAAAGGCTCGCCGCGCTGCGTCGCTCGCGCGCGCGTCGCGGGCGTGTCACCGCCCGACGCAGCCGCCGATCTGGTCGTATGCGCTCGTGGTGACGCCGGGGAGCGGCGACTGGATCGGGTCCGAGCCCGTCGTCATGGTCGTGATGAGCTGGCTGATCGTGCCGTTCATCGTCACGGGGCACGTCCACTCCTTCGTCACGTCGTCGACGGAGCCCTTCGACCCGACGGTCGAGTAGCTGCCGGCGAAGAGCCAGTCGCAGCTCTTCACCTTGCCGGTCGACTTCGTGACCGAGCAGTTGAAGTCCATCGACTGGATGTCGCCGAAATCGCCGTCGCAGTACGTGTCGCCGCAGATGTTGTCGAAGCCGAGCTTCAGCGCCGCCTGGCCGTTCTGCCACTTCGTCTGGTTCGCCGCGCTCGTGTAGTAGTCGAGCGGGTCGACGTACTTCGGGTGCGGGTCGTCGCCGAACGTGATCGGGCTCGCGCCGATCGGGTGCTGGAAGCAGTCGACGAGCGTGTCGTAGATCGTGTCGGTCATGCCCGGCAGCGTCGTCTGCAGGGCGTTGTCCGTGGCCTGCACGCCCGCGATGAACCTGCTCGCGGTCGTCTTCGCGGCGAAGTGGCACTGGAAGGTCGGCGCGTCGACGTGGATGACGGAGGTGTCCTCGTCCACGGCGTCGAGCGAGCCGGCGAAGGCCCACGCGCAGTCGTGCACGTCGCCGCGGATCGACGTCACGGCGCAGTTCATCGACAGCGGCGTGAGGTTCGAGAAGTCGCCCTCGCAGAACGAGTCGCCGCAGACGTTGGCGAACTCGCCGTTGAGCTGGTTCTGCACGTCGATCCACGTGCTGTCGAACTGGGAGTTGTTGAAGTCTCGGATGCCGACGTACTGCGTGGCGGTCGAGTCGTCCGACTCCGAGCTCGGGTCCTGCGCGCTCTCGGAGGCGCAACCAAAGGAGCCGATGGAGCCGACGACAGCGAGCGCGATGGCGATGTAGGTTTTCATGCGACCTCGTGTGGACATTTCAACGTAACCCGTCAATCCTTTGAAAGAATTTTCCAAATATGGGGCAACTCTGGCGCGGCGGGAAGAGTCGTATCGCTCCGGTCAGCCGAAGAGCGCGCGGAGCTTCTCCATGAAGGTCGCCTGCTGCGGCTGCACGCTCTCGCCGAGCTCGGTCGCGAGGCGGGCGATGAGCTCCTTCTGCGGCGTGGTGAGGTCGGTCGGCACCTCGATCGTGACCTCGACGAGCTGGTCGCCGCGGCCGCCGATGCGCCGCGGGATGCCCTTGCCGCGGACGCGCAGGACCGAGCCCGGCTGCGTGCCCGGCGGGATGCGCATGCGGCCCTTGCCCTCGAGCGTCGGGATCTCGAGCTCGCCGCCGAGCGCCGCCTGCGCGAACGAGATCGGCAGCGCGCACACGATGTCGTCGCCCACCTTGCGGAAGAAGGCGTGCTGGTTCACCCGGATCGTGAGCTCGAGCGCGCCGGGCCCGCGGCCGGGGCCGGGTGCGTTGCCGCCGCGCTCGACGAGGTGCGTCGTGCCGTTCTCGACGCCGGCGGGGATGGCGACGTCGATCGTGCGCTGCTTCGAGACGAGGCCCGCGCCCTTGCACGTGACGCACGGCTTCACGACGACGCGGCCCGTGCCGCGGCACTTCGCGCACGGCCGCTCGATCGCGATGGGGAAGACGCCTTGCTGCAGGCGCACGCGGCCGCGGCCCTGGCACGCGGCGCACGTCTCGAGCTTCTCGCCGGGCGCGGAGCCCGTGCCCCTGCAGCCCTCGCACGCCTCGACGCGGTCGTACTGGATCGTCTTCGTGACGCCGAACGCCGCCTCTTCGAAGGAGATCTTGACCTCTTTTTGCAAGAGGCCGCGGTCGCCCACCTTGATGCCGAGCGCGCCGAGGAGGTCGCCGAAGATGCCGTCCAGGTTCAGGTCGGTCATGTCGAACGGCATGCCGGCGAACGGGCCGCCGGGGCCGTGCGACGCGGCGCCGCCCATCGCGCCGAAGCCGAACTTGTCGAACGCGGCGCGCTTCTGCGGGTCGCTCAGGATCTGGTAGGCGGCGTTGAGCTCCTTGAAGCGCTGCTGCGCGCCGTCGTCCCCGGGGTTCTTGTCGGGGTGGTGCAGCGCGGCGAGGCGGCGGAAGGCGCCCTTGACCTCGTCGGCCGTGGCCGAGCGATCCACCCCGAGGAGCTCGTACGGGTCCCGCACGCCCCGCAGATAGCATCGCCCCGCGCGAAAGTCGCCCCGCCCGGCGGGCGCGACGCCGTTCGCGCGTGAGCGTCAGAGCGTCGGCAGGCGGAGGCGCTCGATGATGCGGCGGGCGCTCTCTTCGGGCGGCTGCGTCGAGTCGATCGTGAGGCCGCCGCGCGACGAGACGGGCGACATGAGGTCGGCCCAGGCGAGCTTCTCGCGCAGCGTCGCGACGTCGGAGATCTTGCGGTAACGCGCGCGCGACGGCTCGGCGACGCGGCGCTCGAGCGTGGCCTGGTCGCACACGAGCTGCACGAGATCGACGCGGCCGCCGCGCGACTCGACGATCGAGCACACGCGATCGACGAACGCGTCGTCGTTCGGACGCGCGTAGACGAACGTGAAGATGACGCCCTCGACCCCGTGCTCGGCCGCCGCATCGAGGAGCTGCAGGCGGATCTTCACCACGTTGTCGAAGAAATGCGGCGCGCCGAACGGGAACAGCGCCTCGACGACGTCGACCGAGAGGTGGTTGTGGAAGAGCTTGAAGCCGGTCTTCTTCGCGAGGATCGTCGCGATCGTGAGCTTGCCCGCCGCCGGCGGGCCGTAGAGATAGACGAGCCGCACCGCGCGCCGCCCTCAGAGGAGCGCGTTCCAGCGCATCTCGGCCGCGAGGTGCGGCGCCTTCGCGAGGTCGATCACGAGGTCGCTCATGCGCTCGACGACCCAGGCGAAGTGCGCGTCGCCGAGCGAGCTCGCGTCGAAGTCGGGCGCCGAGTTCATGAAGTCGATCGCATACGGCACGCCGTCCTGGATCGCGAACTCGACCGTGTTCATGTCGTAGCCGAGCGCGCGGCAGAGCTTCCGCGCGTCCTCGCAGACGCGCTGCTCGAGCTCGTGCGAGAGCGCGGGCATGTCGTTCTCGGCCGACGTGTAGCGCTCGAAGTGGGTCCGTCGCGGATCCCACAGCGCGGGGCGCACGTGCTCTTTGCCGACGACGATGCAGCGCACGTACTGCTCCCAGTGGATGGCCTGCTGCGCGATCATCGTGAGCGAGCCCGTCTTGTCGTACGCGGCGAAGAGCTCGTCGAGCGTGTCGACCTTGTGCACGTCGCGCCAGCCGCCGCCCCAGTGCGGCTTGATGAAGATCGGCAGGCCGAGCTCGTCGACGAGGCGCTTCCAGTCGAGCGGATACTTGAGGTTGTGCAGCGTCTCGGTCGACGTGTCGGGGCCGTAGCCCTTGGACGGGAGCGCGTACGTGCGCGGCACGGCGACGCCGAGGCGCTTCGCGAGCGCGGCGTTGAAGAACTTGTCGTCGGCGATGCGGAAGAACGGGTTGTTGACGACGCGCGTGCCGGCGAGCGCCGCGAGCTTGAGCACGGGCTGGTAGCAGGTGACCTCGTGCGAGATGCGATCGACGAGCACGTCGTACGGCGGCGGGCGATCGATCGAGGTGACGTCGATCTCGGCGTAGCTGACGACGACGCCCGCGTCCTTCGACGCGACGTTCGCGATGAGCGCGTCGGGGAACGATCGCTCGCGTCCGACGAGCAGGCCGACGTGCTTGAGGGTCTCGTGGCTCACGTCCGCTCCCTGAGCTCGCGCTTCAAGATCTTGCCGGTGGGGTTGCGAGGCAGCTCGTCGAGCACGACGAAGTCGCGCGGGATCTTCGGCCCGGCGAGGCGCGATTTGCAGTGCGCCTTGAGCTCGCCCTCGTCGATCGAGGCGCCCTTCCGTGCGACGACGAAGGCGCGCACGCGCTCGCCCCACTCGCGGTCGGGCACGCCGACGACGGCGACCTCGGCGACGCGCGGGTGCTCCTCGATCGCCTGCTCGACCTCGGCCGGGTACACGTTGACGCCGCCCGAGATGATCATGTCGCGCTTGCGACCCTCGAGGTGGTAGCAGCCGCGCGCGTCGCGCCGCGCGAGGTCGCCGACCGAGAAGAAGCCCTCGCGCATGGCGGCGTTCGTGGCGCCCGCGTCGGCGTGGTAGCCCTCGACCAGCATCGAGGAGCGCGTGTAGAGCTCGCCGACGTCGCCGTCCTTCACGTCGTTCCCGGCGTCGTCGAGGAGCCGCAGCTCGACGCCCGGCACGACGTGGCCGATGGTGCCGGGCGACGCGCGCAGATCGTCCGGCGAGGCGAGGGTGACGATGCCCGTCTCGGTCGCGCCGTAGAAGTTCCACAGCACGTCGCCGAACGCGTCGAGGAAGTCCTTCGCGAGCGGCGCGGAGAGCGCGGCGCCGCCGGTGAACACGACCTTGAGGCTCGACGTGTCGTATTTGCGGATCACGTCGGGGCCGAGCTCGAGGATGCGGTGGAGCATCGTCGGCACGAGCGCCGTCGTCGTGATGCGGTAGCGCTGCACGGCGTCGAGGAAGCCCTCGGGCCGGAACTCGGGCAGCACGACGACCGTGCTCTGCAGCAGGTACGAGAGCGCCGTGAAGCCGAACGCGGTCGCGTGGTAGAGCGGGCACACGGCGAGGTGGCGCTCGCGCACGACCATCGGCGTCTCGCCGACGACGGACAGCGCCGACGCGAGCGCGTCCTTCTGGAACTTGCGGACGGCGCCCTTCGGCTTGCCGGTCGTGCCCGACGTGTACATGACGACGCACGCCTCGTCGCTCGCGTCGGGCGCGGCGCCGTACGCGCCTGCGACGAGATCGTCGTACGACCTGAACCCTTCGGCGCGGCCGGCGATCACGTACGCGTGCTCGGCGACGCGCGGGTCGAGGTTCGCGAGCGCCGCCTTCACGTTCGCGGCGACGTCGACGTCGACGAAGATCGCCCTCACGCCGGCGTGCTTCGCGATGTACTCGATCTCGGGCGCGGTCGACCGCCACGAGATCGTGACGGCGGCGACGCCGATGCGGTTCAGCGCGGGCTGGAGGACCAGGAACTCGGCGCGGTTCTTCAGCAGGATGAGCGCGGCGTCGCCCTTCTTGAGCCCGCGCGAGGCGAGCGCGGCGCCGACGGCTTCCATGCGCGCGTCGAGCTCCCTGAACGTGAGCGTGCGATCTGCGGGCGGCGGTTCGTCGTGCGCGCCGCGCGGCGCGCCCACGCGGGACGACGCGCTCGCCTCGACGACGGCGAGCCGATCGGGGTCGTTCTCGGCGAGGAACCGGAAGACGAGCGACGCGTTGACCTTGCCCTTGGCCGCCTCGCGCGCGAGCACGCGCAGGCCCGGCAGGCGCACCGTCTGCGGCATGCCGATGCGTCGGCCGACGACGGCGACGGTGCGAGCGCGAAACCACGCCTCGCCCGCGGCCCGCCGCGCAGTCTCGAGCCGTTCCCGGAGCCCCATGCGCGTGTCGACGGGATATCACCATCGCCGCGCGGAGTGCGACGCGTTTGCACCGCGGCCGGGCAAATGAGGTAGGTTCACCCCGTGTCCGAACGCCGGGGTCAGGCGCGCACCGCGATCGAGCTGAACGTCGAGTACAAGCGACTCAACACGTTCTTCGCGGACTACACGCGCAACATCTCGAAGGGTGGCACGTTCATCCGCACGGACCGGCCGCTCGACCTCGGGACCGAGTTCGTGTTCGCGCTCACGATCCGTGGCCTCGCCGAGCCGCTGCGCCTGCGCGGGCGCGTGAAGTGGATCGTCGTCCCGGCCGACGCGACGCCGGATCAGCCGCCCGGCATGGGCATCGAGTTCCAGTACCAGAACGACGAAGAGCGCCGCGCCACCGAGTCGATCGTCGAGCGCCTGATGGTCGACGAGCTCGGCGAGGGCCTCGCGAGCCGCCTGCTCGGCAAAGAAGACGGCTGAGCCTGAGCTCCGTCAGCGCGCGTCGTCGGGGAGCAACGGCTCGATCAGCGCGAAGAGCGCGGGGTCTTCGCCTTCGAAGATGGCGAGGCCGCCGCGTTCGAACGCGCGGTAGAGCTCGTCCTTCGCCTTGCCGGGCTCGCCGATGCCGAGCTCCGCCTGGCCGAGGCGCAGGTGCACGAGCGCGTTGCCGCTGCCCGATTCGCTGCGAACGGCCTCGAACAGCGCCTCGCGCGCGCTGGCGGGATCGCCCTTCGCGAGGTGCGCCTCGCCGAGCGCCGTGAGGATCCACGTCGACGCGCGCCACGCGAGCCGCGGCTCGGGGAGCATGCCGAGCGCGTCTTTGTACTTGGCGATCGCGTCGTCGAGGCGGCCGTTCTCGATGTCGTCGTCGCCGCGATCGCAGAGCTCCGTGATCGCCCGCGCGAGCTCGTCGGTGAGGCCGTCTTCCACGACCGACAGCGTAGCACCTCGTCACTCGCCGAACGCGAAGACGGCCCCGTCGCGGCACGCGACGACGAAGCGGCGTCGCCCCGCGGGCACGACGGCGAGGGGCGCGCTGCAGAGGTGATCGGTCGCGACGGCGACGGTGCCGTCGGCGCGCACGACACCGGCGCGTCCGCTCGCGCGCGCGAAGGCGACGCGGCCTCGCGCGTCGACGAGGAGCGGCGGGCTCGGCTTCGAATCGATCGGCGCGAGGAACGACAGCGTGCCCGTCGACGACACGACGCCTCCGCCGGCGGGCGCTGCGGGCAGCGACCGCTCGAGGAACGCGTGCGCGCGCTCGGTGCCCGACGCGTCGACCCCGAGGAGGAAGCCGGACTGCGATGCGACGTAGGCGACGCCCGAGGCGAGCACCGCCGGCGCGCCGTCGAGCGGCGCGGTGCCGTCCGCGATCGAGGCGCGCACGTGCGCGACGCCCGTCGCGAGATCGAGCGCGACGAGCCGGCGACCGTC
>DASYCF010001233.1:0-2375 GCA_036500365.1 Byssovorax sp. | reverse complement strand
CGGCATAGAGGCGCAGGAGCTCGTCGGCCATCTTGCGGACGCTGCGCTCGACCTTCGCCTTCGTCTTCGCGAACGTCTGGCCGCCGAGGCGATCGATCTTCGGCGCGCCCTCGCCGCCGGAGAACTTCTGGATCTGGTTGAGGCGATAGACGGGCAGATAGAGCTTGTCGCCGCCCGCGTACTCGACCGCGATGAGATCGACCGTGAGCCCGCCCACCGACTTGTGCACGAGGCCGAGGTAGCGGCCGATGCCGTGCTCGACGTGGACGACGAAGTCGCCGAGGACGAGGCTCCGCAGATCCTCGAGGAACGCCCGCGCGGTGCCGGCCTTGTCGCTCTCGGCGCGGGCGCGGGCGCGGCGGTGGGCGCGCGCGCCGAAGATCTCCTCCTCGGTCACGAGCGCGAGCCGCTCGGCCGGGGCGACGACGCCGCGCGCGAGCGACCCGGTGACGACGAGCGCGACCGCGCGCGACGCGTCGTCCGCGGCGTCAAGGAGCGCGGGATCGAACGCCCCGAGCCGCGCCTTCACGCGGACGTCGCGGTGGCGCAGGAGGCCGACGAGGCGCTCGACCTGCGTCTCGGCGCGCGCGGCGATCACCACGAGGAACCCCGCCTCGTGCCACGCGTCGACGCGCTGCACGAGCGGGTCGAGCGCCGCCGTCTTGCCGTGCGACGCGCGCGCGGCCTTGATCGCGCGCTCGAGATCGCCCTGCGTGTGCGTCGAGAGCGAGGGCGTGCCGGCGGGCGCGACCTCGAACCGCTCGAGCGTCGCGCTCGCGGCGCCGTCGACGTCGCCCTCGATCGCCGTCGCGTGGAGCGCCACGACCGCGCGCGCCGACGCCCACGCGGCGACCTCCTCCTCGGCCACGTAGAACGACGCGATCGGGAAGCGCGGCGTGCTCACGCGCGCGGCCTCGTCGACGGCGGCGCGCCCGAGCTCGTCACGCACCGCGCGCGTCACGGCCGCAGGATCCTCGATCACGACGAGGAGATCGCCCGGCAGGTACGAGGCGAGCGGGGCGAGGTCGACGTACGCGGGCAAGAGCCCGTCGCTCCCGAAGAAGCTGCGGCCGGCGGCGACGTCGTCGACGAGGGCGCGCGTCTTCGAGCTCGGGTGATCCATCGCGTCGCAGAGCGCCCGCACGCGTGACCTCGCGCGCTCGACGTTCGCAGGGGTGAGCACCGCCTCGCGCACGGGCGGGAGCCAGAGCTCGCGGAGCTCGCGCGCGGCCTCGCGCCCGTCAGCCTTGCCCGTCCGCTGATCCTCGGCGTCGAACGACTTGAGGCTCATGACGAGGTCGCCGTAGAACTCGACGCGCACCGGGTGCTCGGCGCACGGCGCCCACACGTCGAGCAGCGCGCCGCGCACGGCGAACGTGCCGGGATCCTCGACCACGGGCGTGCGCGCGTAGCCGGCCGCGACGAGCCGCGCGATGAGCTTGTCGCGGTCGAGCTCTTGCTCGGCGACGACGAGCTCGGCGTGCTCGAGGAGCTCGTCCTTCGGCACGACCTTGCGCACGAGCGCGGTCGCGGGGACCACGAGCACGGCCCACGGGAGGTCGACGGCGACGTGGAACAGCGTGGCGAGGCGCGTCTCGGCGCCGCGCCGGTCCGGGTTCACGTCGGCGTACGGGCTCGCCTCGCTCGGCAGGAAGAGCAGCACCTTGCCGAAGCTCGACGCGCCGCCTGCCTCCGCGTCGTCGGCGTCGCGCGCGCCCACGTAGAACGAGACGTCGGCGGCGAGCGCGCGGGCCGCGTCGACGTCGGGGGCGACGGCGAGCACGCGCCGCCGCCCGCCTCCGCGACCCGGGCCGCGCGGGCTCGCCCCAATCAGCGCGCGCACGACGAGCGCCGTCGCGCCGGGCGCGGCCCCCGACGCGTGGCACGCGCGTGCGCCGGGCGAGAGCGCCGCCGCGGCGAGCTCGGCCGCCGTGGTGAGCGGCCGCTCGGGGTCGAGCTCGAGCGCGTGGAGGATGCTCGGGTCGATCGCCCGCGCGTCGCCCGCGTCGCCGCCCGGCGCGCGCATCGGCCCCGCGATCTCGCCGAGCGGGACGCGGAGCGGGGCGCCGCCGTCGGCGTCTTCACCCGGGGAAGCCATGCGCGCGCGCTCTCTACCACACCCGGCGCCGCCGGGCGCTTGACGCCGCCGCTCCCGCCGCTATGGGTTGGTTGACCAACCAAATCGGACGAGGCGAACATGGAGCGAGCACCGAACGTCGAGCGCCGCGCGCAGATCGTCGCGGCCCTCGCGCGGGTCATGGCGGCGCGCGGCTACGAGCGCGCCACCGTCGCGCAGATCGCCGCCGAGGCCGGGCTCGCGGCCGGGCTCGTGCACTATCACTTCGCCTCGAAGCGCGACGTCCTGCTCACGCTCG
>DASYCF010001232.1:0-1835 GCA_036500365.1 Byssovorax sp. | reverse complement strand
CGCGACGCTGAACGGCCTGCGCGCCGGGCGTCGGCGACGAGGCAGGCCCGCGAGCGCGCCGCGCCGGCGCGTGCCGCGCGCGCTAGATCGACTCCCCCGTGAGCGGCTTCGCGCACGAGGCGCGGCCCGTCTTCTCGTCGTATTGCTGGTGGTAGTCCTCGGCGATCCAGAACCTCGGCATCGGCGTGATCTCCGTGACGATCGCCCCGTTCACCTTGGTCTGCGCGCGGCTCATCGACGCGCGCGCGATGGTCGCCTGCGCCGGCGAGAACGTGAAGATGGCGCTGCGGTACTGGTCGCCGACGTCGGGCCCCTGGCGGTTCTTCGTCGTCGGGTCGTGCGTCGTCCAGAACGCCGAGAGGAGCTCCGCGTACGTGACGAGCGCCGGGTCGTACTCGACGAGCACCGTCTCGGCGTGCCCGGTCGTGTGCGAGCACACGGTCTCGTACGTCGGCGCGTCGGTGTGGCCGCCCGCGTAGCCGACCGCGGTCGCGACGACGCCGCGCACGTGGCGGAACGTGTCCTCGGAGCCCCAGAAGCAGCCGAGCGCGAACGCGGCGAGCTCGTGGCCTGGCCCGGCGACCAGCGGCGTCCCCGCGCCCGCGTGCCCCGCGTCGACGCCGACCCGCGCCTCGGCCTTCACCGGCGCCTCGTGCGAGCGGCCGCCGCCCTCCGTGATGGCGACGCGCGACGCGCCGCTCGAGGCGGCCGGCGCGTCGAGCGGCGGGCTCGTCGCGCAGCCGAGGCAGGCGACGGCGACGAGCGAGACGGCCAGGGTGACGACGAGCTTTCGCATGCCGGACCTACGCGCGGCTCGGCCGTCGGTTTCGCGGCCGCCGCCTCGCGCGGGGTGGTCGCTGTCGCGAGCATGCGCTATGCGCACGGCGTGAAACCGTCCGAAGATCGGCCCGCGGCCGTGCTCGTCTCCGTCCAGCTGCCGGACGTCGACGACGTGCAGCACGAGGCGGACCTCGCCGAGCTCGGGCGCCTCGTCCACACGCTCGGCCTCGACGTCGTCGCGACCGTGACGCAGAAGCGCGCCACGCTGGCGCCCGCGGCCGTCCTCGGCGAAGGCAAGCTGAAGGAGCTCGGCGAGCTCACCGGCGGCAAGGGCTACGTCCCGTCGCCCGCGAAGCCGAAGAAGACGAAGGTGCGCGCGCGCCAAGCCGAAGCCCGCGGCGAAGGCGACGAGGACCAGCCCGCGAAGCGCGACGACGTCGACGAAAGCGACGACGAAGGGATCGACGGCGACCGCGCGCGCGCGTCGCGCAAGCCCACGGTCGTGGTGGTCGATCACGAGATCACGCCGAGCCAGGCGCGGAACCTCGAGAAGGCGACCGACGCCGAGGTGCTCGATCGCACCGGCGTCATCGTCGAGATCTTCCACCGCCACGCGCGGAGCCGCGAGGCCAAGATCCAGGTCGAGATCGCGCGCCTGCACTACGTGACGCCGCGCCTGCGCGAGACGGGCGGCGGCGGCGATCGCGTGCGCGGCGGCGTCGGCGGCAAGGGCGCCGGCGAGAGCGCGCTCGAGCTCGACCGGCGCAAGGTGCGCGACCGCGTCGCCGAGCTGAAGGACGAGCTCGCGCGCGTCGTGCAGGAGTCCGAGACGCGTTCGAAGGCGCGCAAGGAGCAGCTCCGCGTCGCGCTCGTCGGCTACACGAACGCCGGCAAATCCTCGCTCATGCGCGCGCTCACCGGCAGCGACGTGCTCGTCGCCGACAAGCTCTTCGCGACGCTCGACACCACGGTGCGGAAGCTCCACCCCGAGACGCGGCCGCCGGTGCTGGTCTCGGACACCGTCGGGTTCATCAAGAAGCTCCCGCACGATCTGG
>DASYCF010001231.1:0-2370 GCA_036500365.1 Byssovorax sp. | reverse complement strand
GTTCGACATGATGAACGAGCAGCGACCCGCGTGCTTCGCGCCCATCGCGTCGGCGTGGTCGGCGCGCGCGCGGCTGCTCGGCGCGACGTCGAAGAAGGCCCTCGAGCAGCCCGTCGCCGACGTGCCCGAGGGCTTCGACTTCGCGTATTTCCAGTCGGCGCCGGCGGATCAGCGCGTCGACTACCTGCGCGGCGACGAGTGGATCGTCGTCGACGGCGTGCACCCGCTCATCCCGCGCCTCCGCGTGCGGCTCCCGGGCGCGAGGGGCATCGCGCGCATCCACGGGCTCGCGGCGTTCGGCGTCACCGAGGGGCAGCCGCTCGCGCTCCACGCCGACACCCTCCGCATCGACACCGACGAAGAGCTCTGCACGATCACGTTCCGCGGGACGTTCCCCGTGACCGACGAGGACGCGCTCGGCGAGGTCACGATCGCCGTCGGCGTCGAGACGCCAGGCCGCCCGATCGCGTGGCCCGACGTCGTCGCGCGGACGGCCGGCTCGGGGGTGCCCACGTCGACCGAGACGATGCCGCCGACGTACGAGCAGTTCGAGTCGGTGCGCGAGGACGTGCGCGCCGGCACGCTCGCGATCGACGGCGACGCGCCCGCTCCCGTGCACACGCTCCCGTTCGCGGGCGCCGCGTCGAACCTCGCCGCGCCCGCGTCCAAGAAGCGCGCCGCGCTCGGCACGGGGACCGAGATCGCGAGCGGCGGTCCGCCCGAGGAGCTCCGCGACGTGCTGCCGTTCCTCTTCGAAAAGCGCGCCGAGCCCGCCGCGGCCGAGGCGAAGCCGCCGCCCGCGGTCGCGCCGCCCGCGGTCGCGAAGCCCATCGAGAAGATCGTCGAGAAGAAGGAGGGCTCGCCCTTCCGCGCGGACACGAGCAAGCCCGCGCCGAAGGTCGCGCCGCCTCCGGCCGCCACGCCGCTGCCGTCGTCGAAGCTCAAGACCGGCCTCTACGGCCGCTTCAAATAGTCGGGGTCGAACATGCCGGACCAGGATCACTTCCAGCTGCGCGTCGAGTCGGAGTCGTTCGCGGCGGACCAGCTCTTCGTCGCGTCGTTCGAGGGCACGGAGCGCATCTCGCGCCTCTTCGAGTACCGCGTCCTCGTCGTCTCGCCGAAGCACGACGGACCCAAGGCCGAGGAGATGCTCGGCGCGCGCGTGTCGCTCGTCATCGAGCGCGACGGCGTGAACGGCGGCTGGAGCGGCGCGCGTCGGCTCTCGGGCGTCGTCGCCGAGGTCGTCGATCGCCTCGCCGGGCACGCCGACATCCGCGTCTACGAGCTCCGCGTCGTGCCGCGCGCGCACGCCCTCGCGCTGGTCGAGACGCAGGACATCTTCCTCGGCGCGAGCGTGCCCGACATCGTGAAGTCGAAGCTCGCCGCCGTGAACCTCGCGGCCGCCTCGCGCTGGAGCCTCGCGGGCACATACGCGCCGCGCGAGTTCGTCGTGCAGTACCACGAGAGCGATCTCGCCTTCGCGTCGCGCCTCACCGAGCACCTCGGCATCTCGTTCTATTTCTCGCAAGGCGACGACGGCGAGTCGATCGTGTTCACCGATCACATCGCCGGCTTCCTGCCGATCGACGACGCGAAGGGCGCGCCGTATCGCCCGCGCGGCGAGGGGCTCGACGTGTTCGCGCTCGAGGCGAAGCACGCGATGGTGCCCGGCTACTACGCCGTGCGCGACTACAACTATCGGACGCCGCTCGTCGACATCACCGGCGAGGCGTCGATCGAGGACGCGTTCCCCGGCGGCGTCATCGAGTTCGGCTCGCACCACAAGACGCCGCAGGAGGGCGCCGCGCTCGCGAGCGTGCGCGCCGAGGAGCGCCGCGCCGGGCAGCTCGTCTACGCCGGCGAGAGCCACGTGCCGCTCACCGCGGGCGCGCGCTTCACCGTCGAGGATCACCCCGACCTCGGCACGCTGGCGCTGCTCGTGACGGAGGTCGATCACGCGGGCGGGGGCGTCGTCGCGGGCGTCGGCGCGCCGGCCGTGGTCGGCTACCGCAACCGGTTCCGCGCCATCCCGGCGGACCGCACGTTCCGCCCGGCGCGCGTGACGCCGCGCCCGCGCATCGCGGGCCTCGTGACGGGCCTCATCGACCCCGGCGGCGCGCCGCCCGACGCGAAGTATGCGCAGATCGACGCGATGGGCCGCTACACGGTGCGCTTCTTGTTCGACACGACGCCGCCGGGCGAGCGCGCCGCGTCGCGGCCCGTGCGCATGATCCAGAACCACGTCGGCGAGAACTACGGCACGCACTTCCCATTGAAGCCTGGCATCGAGGTCGTGATCGCGTTCGTCGACGGCGATCCCGATCGACCGCTCATCGTGGGCGCCGTGCCGAACCCGACGAAGCCGTCGCC
>DASYCF010001230.1:0-3458 GCA_036500365.1 Byssovorax sp. | reverse complement strand
CTCCGTGAGCTTCGCGCCCTTGCGCTTCTCGAGCTCGGCGACGAGGTCGACCCCCGGCATCTGCACGAACGTGAGGACGAGCTGGAGGTTCGCGTCGAAGGTGTCGCCCTCCACGCCGGTGATCTCGCAGAGGGCGTGGAGCTCCTTCTCGTCGTCCTTCACCTTGTCGTCGTGGAAGACGCGGTGGTGCAGGCGGTCCTTGTCGTTGAAGAGCTTCACGAGGAACTCCTCGGTGAGCGAGAACTGCACCGTCGTCTTCGGCTGCGTGCGCAGGATCAGGTAGCGCAGCACCTCGGGCGGCAAGAAGTCGGCGACCTCGCGCGCGCTCGCGCCGATCCCCTTCGACGAGCTCATCTTCGCGCCGCCGACGAGGAAGAACTCGTACGGGATGTTGCGCGGCGGTTCGCCGCCGAAGATCGCGCGGAAGCACGCGTTCGACACGTCGCGCGCGCCGCCCTTCGTCGTGTGGTCCTTGCCCGCGCCCTCGATCGTCACGCCGAAGACGCGCCACTTCGCGGCCCACTCGAGCTTCCACGGGAGCTTTCCCTTGCCGCCGAACGGGCTCATCTTGCCGTGGTGGCCGCAGCCCTGCGCCCACTTCACGAGCTTCGGGCGGCAGTCGTAGGTGACCTCCTTGCCGTCGAAGGCGCTCACCTCGGTCGTGCCGATGCGGCCGCACACCTCGCAGACGACCTGGAACGGGAACCACGTCTCGGGGCGCACCGAGCCGGAGACCTCCTTGTAGATGCGGCGCACGTCGGCGGCGCGCGAGAGGATCGCCTCGATCGGCTCGTCGAAGCGGCCGCTCCGGTAGACGTCGCGCATGCGGTAGTGCTCCGCGTCGACGCCGAGCTCCTTGAAGATCTGGAAGAACTCGCCGATGAAATGCTCGGCCATGTCGGGCGCGCTCGAGCCCTGCGGCGCGGGCACGTTGCAGAGCGGCGCGCCGCGGTACCTCTCGAAGTGCTCCCCCTGGCCGGCGGGGATCTCGTCGACGGGGTCGTAGTCGTCGACGCCGAACATGTACTTCACGGCGACGCCGCGCGACTTGAGCGCGCGGTACACCGCGTCGTGCATGATCACGCCGCGGAGGGCGCCGACGTGCACGCGGCCCGACGGCGTCTTCGAGTCGTTGACGACCTGCGCCTTGCCGGCGTCGATCGCGGCGGCGAGTTCGGCGAACCAGAGCATGCGCCCGGCATAGTCGCCGCCCCACCGTGACGCAACGCGCCGGCCCCGCGTATGCTCGCGAACATGGCGAAGAAGTTCATCGGCGACCTGAGCCGCGAGGACGCAGAGCTCCTCGAGCGCTACGCGACGAACGCCCACCGCGTCCTCGAGTTCGGCGTCGGCGGCAGCACGCAGATCCTCGCGCAGTCGATCCCGGAGGGCGGCGTCGTGCTCGCGGTCGAGACCGACCCCGCGTGGATCGCGACGACGAAGGGCCGGCTCGCCAAGCTCGGCGTCGAAGGGCGCGTGCGCTTCTTCGCCTACGAGATGTGGCGCGCGCGCGTGATGAACGTGTCGCCGTCGTTCGACCTCGTCTTCGACGACGGCGTCGACGATCTGCGCCGCCCGTTCGCCCTCGAGGCGTGGCCGCTGCTCGAGCCGGGGGGCCACATGATCTTCCACGACACGCGCCGCTTCGGCGACTTCGTGAACGTCGCCTGGGTCATCCAGGAGCGCTTCGAAGAGGTCGAGGAGGTGCGCGTGAACGAGCGCTTCGGCAAGGCGGCGAGCAACGTGACCGTCGTGAAGAAGAAGGCGCGCGAGCCGTACGTGAACTGGAACCTGAGCGAGGGAAAGCCGCTCTGGATGTACGGCGTCGGCGACGTGCCCGACGAGTTCTGGAAGAGCTGACGCGCCCGGTCGATCAGCGTGAAGAGAGCGCCACGTCAGGCCCGAAGCGAATCGGCGCATCAGCAGGCGATGGTGGATCGCTGGAGTGGGGGGCCCTGCGCGATTCACTCGCGCGGGGGGAGAGGGCGCGAGCCCTCTCCTGCAACTAGAACGAGTAGCCGATGTTGAGATCGAGCTGCGGGCCGAAGCGCGCGAAGCCCGGCGGCTCGGTCGAGCTCTGGATCTGCGCGGCCTGGAACTCTGCGCCCGCGCCGAGCGCGACGAGCAGGTGGTGCGCGACCTCGAACGTGTAGCCGACGCTGAGTCCCTCGGCGTTCGCGAAGCCGCCCGCGCTGCCGCCCGCCGGCAACACGCCGCGCACGTACGCGCCTTGCAGGTACGGCGAGAACCAGAGGCCGGTCGGCGCGTGGCCGAGCGGGAACACGAACGGGCGCGCGCGCAGCACCCAGCCGGCGACGTTCAGCGTGCCGTGCGGCCGCGTCCCGCCGAGGCCGAGCACGTCGTCGTTCACGGTCCACGGCACGTAGAGGCCGGTCGATGCCTGAAGCACGAGGCGACACGCGACGGTGCGCTGGTAGCCGAGCGAGACGACGTGCAGCCCGAGGTCCGCGAGGACGGCGTTGCGGCCGACCACGTCGTCGCCGCAGCCGTCGGCGCGCGCGATCGTCGGCGCCGCGGCGAGCGCCACGCCTCCTGCGAAGAGGGCGGCGGCGAGGCGGACGGCGCGAGCGAGGTCGATCACGCGCGCACGACACGCGGCATCGTCGGTCATGTCAAGCGCCGCGCCGGCGGTCTCGCACGTGCCACGCGCCGCCGCCGCGGCGCCGGCGTAGGCTGCCGCGATGGCGAACGACGGCGGAGAACAGGCGCGCTCCGCGGCGAGCGACGACGCCGCCGACGTCGAAGGCGACGCGCTGCGATCGGATCACCTCGCCGCGATGCGCGAGCTCTCGCGGCGCGCGCGGCCGGTGTTCGAGACGACGCCGCGCTTCTCTCCGGACGGCGCATGGCTCGTGTACGTGTCGAACGTCGGCGGTCCGCGCGCCGTGTACGTCGACGCGCTCGATGGATCTCCCCCGCGGCTCGTCGCGTCCGCGCCGCAGCGCATGCGCCGGCCCTTCGTCGCGCCCGACGGCGAGCACCTCGTCTACACGGCCGACGAGGGCGGCGACGAGGCGTACGCGATCTTCCGCATGCACCTCGAGACCGGCGCGATCGAGGCGATGACGCCCGGCGAGAAGCTCCGGCGCGACGGCCCGTGCTTCACCGACGACGCGTCGCGCTTCTTCTTCACCGCGCGCAGGCACGACGAGACGGGCGCGAAGCTCTACGAGCAGGCCAACGAGCCCGGCGCCGAGCCGCGGCTCGTGTTCGACGACCCCGCGCTGCGCTTCGCGGGCCTCCGCGGCGACGGCGCGCGCGTGCTCCTGCTCGAGGCGACGCTCGGGCGCGAGCTCTTCGTCCTCGATTTGCCGGCGCGCCAACCGCCGCGCCGCGTGTATCCGCCCGCCGGTTCGGACGCGCGCGTCATGAGCGTCGCGTTCTCGAACGCGCAGCCGGGCGCCGCGCTCGTCGCGACGGACGACGGCGGCGAGGGC
>DASYCF010001229.1:0-3678 GCA_036500365.1 Byssovorax sp. | reverse complement strand
AGGCGAGCGCCGACGTCGAGGGCCGCGAGGTCGCCGCGTGGATGCGCGCGATCGGGGTCGGCCAAAGCGGCTGATCGCCGCGACCCGCGTTGCCAAGGGCGCGGCGCCGACGCATGCTGCCGCGAGCGAGAGGAGAGCCATCGTGTGGGTCATCTTCGGTACGAAAGACGCCTCGGTCCGCGTGCCCAACGGCGCGTCCGTCACGCGCCGCTGCGAGTCCTGCGGCGAGACGACGACGTTCTACGAGAAGACCCGCACGTCGACCTTCCGCCTCTATTTCATCGACGTGTACGACTACAAAAAGAATCGCGTGATGGAGTGCGGCGCGTGCGGCGCCCACTACGCGACCGACGAGCTCGGCGCCCGCGACGAGGAGCCGCCTCCCTCGATCGAGCAGCGCATCGAGAAGGGCGGCAAGAAGATCGAGGGCTTCGCCGAGAAGGTCGGCGACGCCGTGACGGGTCTCGCCGCCAAGATCGTGAACCGCCCCGGCCCCCCGCCGAAGCGCCGCGTCGACGTCGACGTCGAGCCGCGCGCCTCGCGCGACGCGGACGACGACGGCAAGGACGTCGAGCACGACCTCTCGCACGACGACTTCGCCGACGACATGGAGATGAAGTTCCGCAAGCTGGAACGCGAAGAAGAGCTGCGCAAGCGTGGCGGCGTTTGATCGCGGCGACTCCGCTGCCGCGGGTCGCGAGCGATCCCCGGCGCCGCGGGTGACGGCGGCTCGCGCGGCAGCGTGCGCGCTCGCCGTCGTCGCGCTCTCGTGCGGAGGCGCAGCCGGGAACGCGGCCGCGCCCGCGCTGGCCCCCGGATCGTGCTCGTTCGAGGTCGCGGAGGCCGCCGCGAGCCGGCCGATCGGGCCGAAGGACGTGCGCTACGGCGTGTCGACGTCCGCGAGCGGCGACGAGCTCTGCGCGGTCGTCGATCTCCCGGGCTCTGCTCGGCGCGCCGTCGCTCCACGCGGCATGGCGTCGTACATCGTCGAGGCGGCGGCGCTGCGCGGGGGCGCGTGGCAGCCCGCGCGGTCGATCGCCGAGCTCGACGCGGCCTGCGGCGCCGCGCGCTGCCGCGTCCGTTACAAGCTCCGCGTCGGCGCCGCCGCGCGCGAGCTCGACGACAAGGACCTCGCGATGAACGACCGGGGCGCGTTCCTCGCGCCGCCGTCGTCGTGGCTCGTCCGCTTCCAGGGCGTCGACGCGGCCGCGAGGTTTCGCGCGCACGTCGTCGCGGCGCCGCCCTCGCGCTTCGTGACCGGCATGTTCCCGGCGAAGGACGAGCCCGACGCGACGGAGGGCCTCTTCGCGGGCCTCCGCGACACGCCGTACGCCGCGTTCGGCGCCCTCGACGTCACGCGCGTCGCGCTCCCTGGGGGCGACCTCGACGTCGCCATCACGCCCGGCTCGACGGGCGTCCCGCGCGCTCGCGTCGTCGCGTGGGTCGATCAGAGCGCGCGCGCGATCGCCTCCTATTTCGGCGGCTTCGCACCGCACGCGCTCCTCGTCGTGCGCGCCGGCAGCGGCGGCATCGGCTACGGCAACACGATGGGCGAGGGCGGCGCGTCCGTGCTCCTGAACGTCGGCAGCGGGACCGACGAGCGCGAGCTCACGTCCGACTGGGTGCTCGTGCACGAGCTCGTCCACGTCTCGTTCCCGAACGTCGGTCGCCCGTGGGCCGAGGAGGGGCTCGCGACGTACGTCGAGCCGCTCGTGCGCGCGCGCGCCGGCCTGCTCGGTCGAGACAAGGTGTGGGGCGATCTGCTCGACGGCCTGCCGAAGGGTCAGCCCGAGCGCGGTGACGAGGGCCTCGATCACACGGACACGTGGGGTCGTCGCTACTGGGGCGGCGCGATCTTCTGGTTCGTCGGCGACGTCGAGATCCGGCGGCGGACGAACGACGCGAAGTCGCTCGACGACGCGCTCGTCGCCGTGGCGCGCGCCGGCGGCAACGTCGGCGTCACGTGGTCGCTCGAGGAGACGCTGCGCGTCGCCGACGCCGCGGTCGGCGGCACGACGCTGAGCGACCTCGCGAAGCAGATGAAGGACGCGCCGACGAAGGCGAACCTCGACACGCTCTTCGCCGACCTCGGCGTGCGGCGGGAGCACGGCCGCGTCGCGTACGACGACGAGGCGCCGCTCGCTGCGGTGCGCGAGTCGATCACCGCGAAGCGGCGCTGAGGCGGGCGCTCGGCGCCGATATGGGCCCGCTCGCGGCAGCGCCGTGCTCAGCGTGCCTGAGCACGCTTCCGCGCGGCGCCACCGCGATCGAACCCATCTCGACGCCGATCGCCTTCGCCTCAGAGCGTCCTTCCGAGCTCCAATTTTGGACAGGTAATGAGGCGGCGGGCTCGGCTACAGGCCGAAGACCTTGCCCTTGTCGCCCGGCACGCTCCGCAGCGCGTCGCGCGTGTCGACCACCAGGTGCGACTCGGCCAGGAGCCGGGCGTAGTCGACGCCGGTGTGGTCGGTGACGATGACGACGGCGTCGTAGTCGCCGTAGCGCACGTCGCCCGACACGGATTTCATCTTGAGGCCGTGCTCCTCGACCTCCGGCACGAAGCGATCGTGGTACACGACGACGGCGCCGAGGCGCTCGAGGCCGACGATGACGTCGAACGCAGGAGACTCGCGGTAGTCGGAGATGTCCCGCTTGTAGGCGACGCCCGAGACGAGGATCTTCGCGCCGTTCACCGGCTTCTTCGCGCGGTTCAGCGCCTGCTGCACCCGGTGGACGACGTGATCGGGCATGCCGCTGTTCACGTTGTCGGCGAGCTCGATGAAGCGCGCCTGGTACTTGAGCGTGCGCATCTTCCACGACAGGTAGAGCGGGTCGATCGGGATGCAGTGGCCGCCGAGGCCGGGCCCCGGGAAGAAGGGCATGAAGCCGAACGGCTTCGTCGCGGCGGCGCGGATGACCTCCCACACGTCGATGCCGAGCTTGTCGCACATGATGGCGACCTCGTTCACGAGGCCGATGTTCACCGCGCGGAACGTGTTCTCGAGGAGCTTCACCATCTCGGCCGCGTCGGCGCTCGAGACGGGGACGACCGTGTCGAGGATGGTCGCGTAGAGGGCGCGCGCGACCTCGAGCGAGGGCGGGTTCACGCCGCCGAGCACCTTCGGCGTGTTCTTCGTGAACCACTTCACGTTGCCCGGGTCGACGCGCTCGGGGCTGAACGCGAGGAACACGTCCTCGCCGAGCGTGAATTTGCCGTGCGAGAGCTTCGGCGCGAGGAGCTCGCGCGTGGTGCCGGGGTACGTCGTCGACTCGAGCACGACGAGCATGCCGGCGCGCTGGTGCGCCGCGATCTCGTCCGCCGCCGACGCGATGAACCGCATGTCGGGGTCCTTCGTCTTGTTGAGCGGCGTCGGCACGCACACGACGATGCAGTCGGCGGAGCCGAGCACGTCGGGATCCGTCGACGCCTTGAGGTTCCCCGCGTCGACGAGCGGCTTGAGCGTCGAGGTGGCGATGTCGCCGATGTACGACTCGCCGAGCGACAGCAGGCGCACCTTCTCGCGGTCCTTGTCGTACCCGGTGACGAAGAAGCCCGCCTTCGCGAACTCGACGACGAGCGGCAGCCCGACGTAGCCGATGCCGATGACGACCACCTGGGCGCTCCGGTCTTCGATTTTCTTCAACAAGTCGTGCACGCGCGGCCTCCTCCTGCTCTCG
>DASYCF010001228.1:0-6781 GCA_036500365.1 Byssovorax sp. | reverse complement strand
TGCCCCGTCACGTGGGCGCGCGCGCCGTGTCGTGAGCGCGCGTCCGCAGATCGCGTCGTCGGGCGCGCCGTGAGCGACGCGGCCGAGGCGCGGGCGCGGGCGCTCACGCGCGGGGCCGAGCTCGCGGCGCGCTGGACGCGGTGCGTGCCAGGGCTCAAGCAGTCGGCCCTCCGCGCGGGCTTCCTGCGCGTCGAGATCACGGGGCGCGGCGCCCTGCCGGTCGCGGCCGCGCTCGACGTGCTCGCCGGGCGCGCCGAGCAGGCCGATCCCGTCGCGCGCGAGGTGCTCGCCGCCGCCGTGCTCGCGCTCACCGACGCGCCCGCGCCGCTGACGGACGACCTCCGCGTCGCCGCGCACGAGCACGGCTGGCTCGCGCTCGCGCGGCTCCTCCGCAAGAAGGCGGCGCGCGCCCCGGCCGAGCCGGTGCCGGAGCCCGGCGATCGTCCGCTGCCGCGCGCAGGCACGGCGCGTCCGCTCTCGCTCGGCGAGCGCAAGTCGCTCGCGCGGAGGCCGACGCGCGCCGCGCTCGAGCGGCTCATGGGCGACCCGCACCCGGACGTCATCCGCAACGTGCTCGGCAACCCGCGGCTGACCGAGGACGACGTCGTGCGGCTCGCAGCGCGGAGGCCCGCGTTCGCCGACGTGCTCGTCGAGATCGCGCGGCACCCGACCTGGTCGCAGCGCATCCGCGTGCGCCGCGCGCTCGTCCACAACCCGTTCACGCCGCCCGAGATCGCCGTGCCCCTCGTGCGCCTGCTCATCCGGCCCGAGCTCGTCGACATCCTCGCGTCGACGGAGGTGCCGCCCATCGTCCGCGCCGCGGCGAAGGAGCTCCTCGAGCGCCGGCCGCCGGTGCGCGCGCGTCCGCACGACACGCGGCAGTGAAGGCGTGAATCCCCGTCGTCGGCGTTCGCCCCCGAACGCGAGGTCGGGAGGCTCCTGTTCTTTGCCTTACATCGGCGCCGCGCCGCGTGCCGTTTCCAAGTCGGCGCGCTTCCGTTGCCGCCGCGCGCATTGCCGCGCGGCGCGCGCGGACTAGGCTGCGCGAATGGGCTCGGTGCGCGCGGCGGCTGCGGATGATCGATTTCGTGTGGAGCGGTTCGGTGGGCGCCTCGTCGCCGCGCGGGTTCAGCGCCTCGCCCGGCCCGAGGACGTCGACGCGTACGCGCAGGCGTTCGTGCGCCTCGGCGAGATCGCCGAGCCCGTGCTCCTCGCCGATCACCGGCCCGTGCGGATCTACACGCAGCCGATCGCCGACTCGCTCACGGAGCTCTTCAAGAGCCTGAACCGCCGCTGGTTTCGCGTCGCCATCGTCGTGTCGTTTACCAACGCGACGCTCGCGATGCAGCTCCAGCGCATCGTGCGCGAGTCGGTGAACCCGTCGCGCCGCGTGTTCTTCGAAGCGGACGGCGCGCTCACGTTCCTCGGCGAGGTGCTGACCCCCGCCGAGGTCGACTCGGCGCGCGGCTTCCTCGCGCCGCGCTGAGCTCCGTCAGGGAGTGAACGCGTACACGGAGCCGTCGGCGCCCATGAAGATGCGGCCCTTCGCGACGATGGGCGACGCATAGCGGCGGAGGCCGTTCATGCGATCGCCGCTGCCGCCGCCAGCGAAGACCTCCGCGCCGGTGAGCGCGTCGTAGCCGTGGAGGCGCCCGTCGCCGTCCGCGCCGACGTCCCAGACCACGAAATCGCTCGCGCCGTCGGGCGACGTGGTGATGGGAGAGCCCGTGCCGCCGCCGTCGGCGCACCACGGCACCGTCGCCCCCGATGCGCTGAGCGTGATGCCGATGAGGTTGCCGGGCTGCCCGCTGCCGCAGCCGACGCCCGAACCCTTCACGGCCACGTGCGCGACGCCGCCCGACTGGAAGAACGTCGGCGCGCCGATGATCTCGCCCGACGCCACGTGCGCCGTGTAGAGCTCGCCGCCGACGCCGGGCAGGTTCGCGCGGTCGGCGACGTAGAGGTTGCCGTCTTTGCCGAACACGGCCGCGAGGCTCGCGCCTCCCAGGTTGATCGGCAGCACGTTCGAGCCGAGGTCGAGGTCGGAGTCGTCGAGCGACTGCCAGTTCGCGGGCGCGTAGAAGCGGTTCGCGAAATGGAGCGACAGGGGCAGCTCGATGATCGCGTCGCCGCCGCCCCAGCTGCCGTTCGCGCCGAACGTGTTGCCGGTCGCGACGTAGATCGACGCGCCGTCGAACGACGGGCCGCCCGGCGTCCACGTGCCGCCGCCCATGTGCGCGGTCGACCACGCGGTCACCGCGGTCGGGTCCGTCTCGGAGACGCCGACGACCCATCCGCGGTACGGGTTGCAGTCGCCGTACATGCCGCCGTACGCGACGTAGAGCGTGCCCTTCACGATCAGGAGCGCGCTCCGCTGGCCCTGCGTGCGCGTGTCGAACGGCGCGCCGGGCGTGGCCGCGACCGCCGACTCGACGACGACGGGCCAGCCCGGCAGCACGGCGCCCGTGTCGAGCGACAGCGCGAAGATCTGCTGCGACGCCGCGCCGTTCACGCTGACGACCGCGGCGACGTACAGCGTGCGCGACGCGTAGTCGACGACGGGCGTGCCGGTCGCGCCGTACGGGCTGATGTTGCCGCAGTCGAGCTCCTGTGGCTGGACCGACGCGCCGAGCGACGTGTGCCAGAGCTCGCTCCCGTCAGCCGCCGAGAGGGCGTGCACGAAGTCCGACTCGGTGACCGCGACGATCACGTCGGGCCCCGTACCGCGCGCGTCGACGTACAGGACCTGCGCGTACACGTTGCCGTTCAGGGTGGCGTGGAACGTCGGGTCCACGTGCACGCCCGCGGCCGCGGCCTTCGTGATCGCCGCGTCGACGTAGAGCCCCGTGCGCGCCGCGTCGTTGTGGAACGTGAGCACCGACGCGCCGACGTCGACCGTCCCGCCGCCGCCGGCCGCCGTCGACGTCGTGTGCGACGCGGTGGAGGTCGTCGTGTGGGATGCGGTCGACGTCGCCGACTCGCCACCTGCCCCGCCCGTCGCCCCCGTGCTCGACGACGAGCAGGCGAAGCCTGCGGAGGACGCGGCCGCCGCGAGGGCGAGGACGGACAGGAAGCTCGAGCGCGAGAGCGAGGGCCGACGCATGCGTCAGCCTACACCCGCGAGCGCGACGCTACCCGCGCGGCTCGACGGGGACGCGGCGCTCGCCGCGGAGGGCGAGGGCGCGGCGCATGCGGGCCCAGAAGTGCTCGCGCTCGGCGTGGCGCACCTCGGCGTGACGGACCTCGGCGTGACGGACCTCGGCGCGGCGGACCTCCGCGTGGCGGACTTCGGCGTGGCGGACCTCGGCGTGGCGGATCGCGGCGCGCTCGCGGCCCGGCGCGAAGCCGAACCGCGCGTCGCGCTCGAACGCCGCAGGCGCCGCGCCGTCCTCTGCCGACGCGGTCTCCGCGACGTCGTCAGCGGATGCCCCGCCGTCGAGCGCGTCCGCCGCGGCCTTCCAACCGACCCCGCAGACGACGGTCGCAGCGAGCGCAGCCGCGCCGGCGATGATTCGAAGGTTCATGCACGTGCCCTTTCGCGTGGGTGAGCTCGGTCGCGCGCCAGCCTCGACGCCGGCGCCAGCGAGGCGAGCCCCGCGACGGTCCGCACTGCAACCGATGCGCCAGGAGCGGGCGCCCCGAAAAACCCGCAAAACCGGGGTCCGAGCTGGCCCGAGGCGTCAGCCGGGGATACGGCCGAGGCCCGGTTCGTCAACGGGGGACACGGTCGCGCCGCCGCGGGACCGAGCTCACTTGCCGGCGGTGACGGTCGTCGTCGCCGTCGTGCCCGGGCCCATCACGACGGTCTTCGCGTTCGCCGACGTCGCGAGATCGCCGAGCTCGCGCGTGCGCTGGAACTCGAGGATCTCCGGCGTGAGCGAGCTCGCGACGGTGCGGTTGTAGTCGGCGATGCCCTGCGCCTCGACCCGCTGCTCCTCGGCCTTCGCCTTCGCGACCTCGAGCACGTATTTCATCTTGAGGACCTCCTGCTCGGCCTGGAGCTTTTGATCGATCGCGCGCTCGATCGCGTCGGGCAGCTCGACGTCGCGGATGAGCACGGCCTCGAGGACGACGTGCCGGCCCGCCGTCTTCTTGACGAGTCCGTCGTAGATCTGTCGCTCGATCAGGTCGCGCTTCGTCGAGTAGATCTCCTCGGGCGTGTACTGGCCGATGACGCGCCGGGCCTCCGACCGCAGCACCGGCGCGACGATCTTGCTGTAGTACTCGGGCCCGATCTGCTGCTGCAGCGCGACGACCTGCTTCGGATCGACGTGGTACAGCACGCTCGCCTCGAGCTTGAGGCCGAGGCCGTTCGACGCGATGACCGAGAGCGACTCGTCGTGGCCGGTCGTGCGGAGATCGTAGACCGACAGGGCGTCGTCGCGAGAGATGCTGTAGGCGCCTTCGTGGAAGGTCTGCGCCTGCGTACCTCCGTCGGACGCCCAGAGCACGCCGATGTGGCCTGGGCCGACCATCGCGTTCGCGCAGCCCGTGAGCCCGGACAAGAGGACGGCAGTCGTGAGCAATCGAATCATGGGTTGATCTCCAACGTGGTTGAACGGGCGACGTCGACGGTGGTCGTCTTCGCCGTGAGGAGCTTCTTCCAGGCGTCGTTCCGCGCCGCGCCGAGGACGCCCGGCGTGAGCGACGAGGCGAGCGTCGCGTTGGCCTTCGCCACGCCGGCGGCCTCGGCCCGGGCGCGATCGGCGCGCTGCTTGGCGAGCTCGACGCCGCTCTTCGCCTCGAGCGCACGCTGCTCCCAGACGGACGTGTCGGTCACGGCGCGCGCGAGGCCGGGAAGCCGCGGCGTCACGCCCTTGAGCTCCACGCCGTCGAGCGCGACGTGATAGGGCCGCAGGCGCGCCGCGGCGACGCGCGTGACCTCGGCCTGCAGGGCGCGGAGCCGCGCCGGATCGAGCTCGCGATACCGCACCTTCGCGAGCTCGGCCGATACGGCGGAAGCGACGATCGCCGCCGCGATCTCACGCCTCCGCGCCGCGCCGACCTCGCGCGCCGCCGCCGGCAGCTCGTCGGCGACCCACGTATAAGTCAGGACGGGATCGCGGACGAGGACCGGCACCCCGTCGGCCGTGCGCGCGGCGAACGTGCCGCCCTGGCTCTCCTCGCGCAGATCGAAGTCCTCGACCTGCGCGTCCGCAGGCACGTCCGCCGCCCCCTCCCCGATCACCGACGTCCCCCCGTCGGCCGCCGTGACGACGGCGCGGTGCCCCGGCGCGATCGACGTGGTGACGCTCGCGCACCCCGAGAGGACCAGCGCGACCGCGAGCGCGACGAGGTGCCGAGTGCGCATGAACGCGCCGATTGCGAGACTCGGACCACGCCAGTTTCGCCGCGATTTCAGGGCGCAGCGTGTCGACCCCTCCGACATCCCGTCCGCTTTCCGTGCAGGCGTGGATCCGCACCGCGAGGTGAGTCGGCTCCGGCGGCGCATCTCCAGGCGGGCGGGGACTTCGACGAACGCCATCGATCACCCGCCGCGGCGCGGGCGCATCTCCGCGCGGGCGGAGACTTCCTTGTTCGTGACGCCTCTCCGCGCGGGCGGAGACTTCGCTCACGTGGCCGAACGGCGCGACGGCGACATGCGGCGCATCTGCGCGCGGGCGGAGACTTCGGCCGTGAGGGACAGCGTGCCGTCGATGCTCAGCGGCGCAACTCCGCGCGGGCGGAGACTTCTCCTCGAGCTCGAGACGTACGAGGTCCGGCAGAGCGGCGCATCTCCGCGCGGGCGGAGACTTCGGTCCCGTCGCTGTTCATGATCGCGATCCCGATCGGCGCATCTCCGCGCGGGCGGAGACTTCGTACACGTTGCGCCAGAGGCACGTCCAGGTGAGGCGGCGCATCTCCGCGCGGGCGGAGACTTCGTCGGCGCTCCCGCGCCCCTCGTCGTCTACGGCGGCGCATCTCCGCGCGGGCGGAGACTTCCTCCTCGCCATCGTCCCACTCGACGACGGTCCCCGGCGCATCTCCGCGCGAGCGGAGACTTCGCCCATGTGCTCCACGCACGGCCTGAGCCTCTACGGCGCATCTCCGCGCGGGCGGAGACTTCGACCGTATCGACCGTCGCGGAGCCGGTGCTCAGCGGCGCATCTCCGCGCGGGCGGAGACTTCGCGCGCCGGGCAGCTGCTCGAGGATCTCAATCAGTGGCGCATCTCCGCGCGGGCGGAGACTTCGTACGACCCGCGGAAGCGCATGTCGCGCGGCGCGGATCGAGGGTGCGTGCGGCTTGAGCAGCCTTGAGCTGAAATCGGACGTCGAGCTTTCCGACATCATGGAGCGCGACGAAGGCCGCGATCGTTGCCGGGGCGGCAGCGATCGCCACACCAAGTGCGCGGCCGAATTTCTGTGCGAGGAGCGACGAGCGCTCGAGCCGTCGCATCGCGACGGCCGCGACGTCGAGCATGTGGAGCCCGGCGAGGTGGTAGCCGCCGACCTTCGGATCCGCCTTGCCCCAGTAGCGGTCGTAGTGAGCCACGTTCGGAGGTCATCACCAACCGCCGCGTGCGGCAACAGTCACGCGCGTTCGGCGCCAGTTCGAAGGCTGCGCGCCGCGCACGCTGGCTCGCGTACGACGGTTCGGCAGTTGCGCGATCGCTCGCACGGCCGCTGACGATCTCGGCAGAATCCGCGGGCGCGACCAGACCCCGCCCCAACCTGAGCCCGAGCCTGAGCCCGAGCCCGAGCCCGCACCCGAGCCCGAGCCCGAGCCCAATGCCGGTCACCTAGGCTGCAAGTGATCGATCTTGCTTTGTTTTTTGGAAG
>DASYCF010001227.1:0-5682 GCA_036500365.1 Byssovorax sp. | reverse complement strand
TCTTGCGGCGCTTGACGCTCGGCTTCATGTAGTGGCGGCGACGCTTCAGCTCGCGGAGGATGCCCTCGGCCGCCATCTTCCTCTTCAGGTGCTTGATGGCGCGCTCGATCCCCTTGTCGCCGACGGCGACCTCGAGGGGCTTGCACTGAATCGCATCGGTCGGCATGGCGAAGCTTCGTCTCCTACAGTGGGTCGGGTCGTCGAAGGGCGCGGACTATCGCAGAGGTCGCGCGGACCTGCAAGGCCCGGCAGACCGAGAAAACTTTCTGCTTGAGAGGGTCTTGCAGTTGAGAAGAATTCTAATTAAGACTTCTCTCGTGGCTCGCAGGACCAGCGCCCGCTCGGCTCCGCACCCGCATGGCGCGGCGGCGGCGGCGCGTCCAGAGCTCCGGGTCGAGGCGATGATCGCGGGCGTCCGCGCGCGCGGGCTCAAGGTCACGCCGCAGCGTCTCGCCATCGTGCGCGAGCTCGCGGCCGATCCCACGCACCCCACGGCGCAGGAGCTCTTCGAACGGCTGCGGCCCGAGCTCCCGACCATGAGCTTCGCCACCGTCTACAACACGCTCGACGCGCTCGCCTCGGCGGGCCTCTGCGCCGCGCTCTCGCTCGCACCGGGCGCTGCGCGGTTCGATCCCAACATGGGCGAGCACCACCACGCCGTCTGCGATCGCTGCGGCCTCGTGCGCGACGTCGACGCGGGCGACGCGCCCACGCGCGCGCCCGCGGCGCCTGGCCCCGCAGGCTTCGAGGTGCGCGTCGTCGAGCGCATCTACCGCGGCCTCTGTGCCGCGTGCGCCGGCCGCGCCGCGCACGCAGGCGACGCCCGCCGTCGCCCCGCGGCCGAGCGGCGATCGAGCGCATCTACGGCAGAGGCGCGCCGCCCGACCTGACACTCTCTCGCGCGCCGCCCTCGCGGAGGCGCGCCACGCAACGCAACAAGGAGACAGCATGGCCAAGCAGCTCACCGGAACCAAGACCCACCAGAACCTCAAGGACGCCTTCGCGGGCGAGTCGCAGGCGAACCGCCGCTACCTGTATTTCGCCAAGGTCGCCGACGTCGAGGGTCGCCCCGACGTCGCGGGCCTCTTCAAGGACACGGCCGACGGCGAGACCGGCCACGCGCACGGCCACCTCGACTTCCTGAAGTCGGCGGGCGACCCGGCGACGGGCCTGCCCATCGGCAACACCGAGAAGAACCTGAAGAGCGCCGTCGCCGGCGAGACGCACGAGTACGAGACGATGTACCCGGGCATGGCGAAGGACGCCCGGGGCGAGGGCTTCGACGACGTCGCCGAGTGGTTCGAGACGCTCGCCAAGGCCGAGAAGTCGCACGCGGGTCGCTTCGCGAAGGCCCTCGAGTCGCTCGACTTCTAGGCACGTTCGCCGATCGTCGCGCTCCCGTGCGGTGAGGGAGCGCGGCGAAGGGCGGCTCGCACGAATCTTTCCCACGACTGCGCCGCGGCCGAGATTCGGTCCTCGAGAAGAACCATGAGCGTCATCGCACGGAAGCCGTCGTCCCCGCCCGCCGAGGGCCCGCTCGATCCGCGCTACTACGACTCCCGCGATCTCGAGGCGGAGCTCAAGCGCACGTTCCAGGTCTGCCACGAGTGCCGCATGTGCGTCGGCTACTGCGGCTCGTTCCCGTCGCTGTTCAAGCGCATCGACCGCGACGTCGACTCCGGCAAGGCGGTCGGGGCCGAGGCGCTCGACGACGCCGACATCCGCGCCGTGTCCGACGCCTGCTGGCAATGTAAGCTCTGCTACATCAAGTGCCCCTACACCGCCGACGAGGGCGCGACGGAGCTCCTCGACTTCCCGCGCCTCATGGCGCGTGAGCGCGCTGCCCGGTCGCAGCGCGAGGGCGTCGCGCTCGTCGACAAGATCCTCGGCGAGCCGCAGGCGCTCGGCGAGGTCGCCGCGGGGCCGCTCGCGAACGTCGCGAACCTGGTCAGCGCGAGCCGCCTCCTCCGCAAGGTGCAGGAGAAGGCGACGGGCATCTCGGCGGAGTTCCCGCTGCCCACGTTCGCGCCGCAGCGCTTCTCGACGTGGCTCTCGGGCCACAAGTCCGTGCCCACCGCGGGCGAGCTCGGCGAGGTCGTGCTCTTCGCGACCTGCTACGGCGAGTTCAACGTGCCGGCCGTCGCGCGCGCGGCGACGCTCGTGCTCGAGCACAACGGCTACCGCGTGCTCTACCCCGGCGTGGGCGACGGCGGGCAGAAGGCGCTCACCTGCTGCGGCCTGCCGAACGTCGACGGCGGCCAGATCCCCGAGGCGCAGGAGAAGATCCGCGCGAACGTCTCCATCTTGCACGAGCACGTGCGCGCCGGTCGTCGCGTCGTCGTCATCGGCCCGTCGTGCGGGATGATGATGAAGAAGGAGTGGCCGCACTACGTCGACGGCGCCGACGTGCGCGCCGTCTCGGCCGCGACGATCGACGTGATGGAGCTCCTCGTCTTGCTCGGCAAGGAGAAGAAGCTCAAGCGCGAGTTCACGAGCGGCCTGGGCGTCGTCGCGTACCACGCCGCGTGTCACCTCCGCACGCAGAAGATCGGCTTCCCCGGCCAGCGCGTCTTGAACGCCGTGCCCGACACCGAGGTGCGCATGGTCGAGGAGTGCTCCGCGGTCGACGGCACGTGGGGGATGAAGGCCAAGCACTACGAGACGGGTCGGCGTTACGCCCAAAAGCTCGTCCGGGGTGTCTCCGACGTGGAGCCGGATCTCGTCGTCAGCGACTGCTCACTGTCGGCCTTGCGCATCGCGCACGAGAACCGCGCGCGCGTCATTCACCCCGTCGAAGCGCTCGCGCGCGCGTATGGGTTCGCCGAAGACGACCCGCGCGCGTAGCCGCGCGTGACGCCCGACTCGCCTGGCGAGCCGCGCGTGCGCAGGTAACCTTTTGTCCCACCCCACTTGAAAGGAAGGAGAGAGATCCCATGCGTCCGATCCTTCGCGTCGAGGTCCTGCCCATCGCCGAGTACGAGCGCGTCCGGCCGACGTTCCGCGGTCGCATCATCGAGAGCAAGAAGCGGCGCCGCTTCACGCTCGGCGACCACATGTCGGGGCTGTTCGAAAACCGCGACAGCGTGCACCTCCAGATCCAGGAGATGCTCCGCACCGAGAGCATCACGAACGAGAGCGCCGTGAACTACGAGGTCGACACGTACAACGAGCTCGTCCCCGGGAGCGACGAGCTCAGCCTCACGCTGTTCGTCGAGGTGCCCGAGAAAGAGATGCGCGAGCGCATGCTCGTCGAGCTCGCCGGCCTCGAGGAGCGCATCTTCGCCGAGGTCGACGGCGCCCGCTTCCCGTTCCGCGGCAAGCGCGAGGGCGCGAGCGACGACCGCACGACCGCCGTGCACTACCTGAAGGCGAAGCTCTCGGACGACGCCGCGCGCTCGCTCAAGCAGCGCCGCGCGAAGGCCGCCGTCGTGATCGACCACCCGAGGTACGCGACCCGCACCGACCTGTCGGAGGACGCACACGGCGCGCTCGCGGAAGATCTCGAGGGTTGATCGCCTTCGACCGCCCCGTGAAGTTCGAAGAGGTCGACGCCGCCCGCATCGTCTTCTTCGGTCACTACGTCGCGTGGGCGCACGAGGCGATGGACCGGTTCTTCGGCGCGCTCGACGGCGGCTACGCGCGGCTCATCCTCGAGCGCCGCGTCGGCCTGCCGGCGGTGAAGGTCGACATGACCTTCTCGCGCCCGCTCCGCTACGGCGACGTCGCGCGGATCGAGACCACGTGCGCGCGCCTCGGCGGGCGCAGCGCCGCGCTCCGCTACCGCGTGCAAGACGCGAAGGATCGCGCGCTCGTCGCCGAGATCCACCACACCGTCGTCACGACCGACCTCGACGCGATGCGCTCGTGCGAGATGCCGGCCGACGTGCGCGCCCAGCTCGCGGCGCACCTCGAGCCGCCGTAGCCGCGCTACGATGCGCGCCGTTGCCCCGACGAACGACGAACGCAGCCGCGAGCGCGGGAGAGCGGCGCAAGGTCGACCTCGAGCTCGTCGTCGGGCGCGCGCACTACGACGCGCTGCTCATGAAGACGCTCGCCCGCGCGCACGTCAGCGTGTGGATCGCGACCGCGAACGTGAAGGGCCTCCGCGTCGAGGCGCCGATCGGCACGCGCGCGCGCGCCCGCGGCCGGTACGTCTCGGTGCTCGACCTGTTCGACGATCTCCACAAGCGCGGCGTCGAGCTCCGGCTCCTGCACGCCGGCGTGCCCAGCGCCGCGTTCCGCGCCGATCTCGCCGCGCACCCGACGCTCGCGAAGGGCGGCCTCGCGATGCGCCGCTGCCCGCGCGTGCACCTCAAGATGATCGCGGTCGACGGCGCGGCGCTCTACCTCGGCTCCGCCAACTTCACGGGCGCCGGCCTCGGCGCCAAGAGCGACCGCCGCAGGAACTTCGAGGTCGGCGTGCTGACGGACGACGACGTGCTGCTCGACTCGATGCAGTCGCTCTTCGACCGCATCTGGCGCGGCACCGAGTGCGCGCGCTGCGCGGTGCGCCCGCTCTGCCCGAAGCCGCTCGACACGCTCGGCAAGCCCGCGGCGAAGCGCGCTGCGCCGAGGGCGCACGACGACGGGGCCGCGCGCGTCCCCAAACCCCGACCTCGCGTCGCTCGGTCCACATGAGCGCCGAGGGCCTCGCCGCGTGGCGCGCCCAGGGGCGCACGTACCGTCACCGCGCGCTCGACGTCTTCTATCGAGACGAAGGCGCGGGGCCGGCGCTGATCGCGATCCACGGCTTCCCGAGCGCGTCGTGGGACTGGGATCCGATGTGGCCCGCGCTCGTCGCGCGCTTTCGCGTCGTCGCGCCCGATCTCGTCGGCTTTGGCTACTCCGACAAGCCGCGCGCGTACCCGTATTCGATCCTCGACCAGGCCGACATGATCGAGGGCCTGTGCGCCGAGCTCGGCGTCGCGCGCGCGCACCTCCTCGCGCACGACTACGGCGACACGGTCGCGCAGGAGCTCCTCGCGCGCGCCGCCGATCGCGCGCGCACGGGCGCCGCCGGGCTCGAGCTCCTCTCCGCGTGCCTCTTGAACGGCGGGCTCTTCCCCGAGGCGCACCGCGCGCGCGCCGTGCAGCGCGTGCTCGCGAGCCCCGTCGGCGCCCTCGTCGGCCCGCTGATGACCGAGCGCCGCTTCGGCGCGTCGATGCGCGCGATCTTCGGCCCGGCCACGCCGCCGAGCCGCGATCTCGTCCGCGAGCTCTGGTCGCTGCTCCGCTTCAACGACGGCGAGCGCGTCGTGCACCTCCTGATCGGCTACATGGCCGAACGGCGCGCGCACCGCGATCGCTGGGTCGACGCGATCGCGCGCGCGTCGATCCCGATCCGCCTCGTCGACGGGCTCGCCGACCCCGTGTCCGGCGCGCACATGGTCGATCGATACCGCGAGCTCGTCCCGAGCCCCGACGTCGTCGCGCTCGCGGGCATCGGCCACTACCCGCAGATCGAGGCGCCGACGGCCGTGCTCGCCGCGTTCCTCGCGCTCCACGACCGCGTCGGCGGGGCGGGGCAGGGCGCGTGAGCATCAAGCGCACGGGCCCCAAGCTCGCGATCGTGATGGTGGGCCTCCCCGCGCGCGGCAAGACGTACATCGCGCGGCGCATCGCCCGCTATCTGTCGTGGCTCGGCCGCTCGGCGCGCGTCTTCAACGTCGGCAACTACCGGCG
>DASYCF010001226.1:0-9037 GCA_036500365.1 Byssovorax sp. | reverse complement strand
AGGGCGTGCCACGCGCGCTCGACCGCGAGGCGAGCCTTCGCGTCGTCGTTCGGGTCCTCGAGCTTCGCCTGCGCGACCTCGATCGCGGCGAGGCGCCGCTCGTGGTGGGCGCGCGCGATGGCCGAGGCGTCGGTGAACCGGCCTCCCTCGAACGTCGCCACGTCGTCGAGATCGGGGGCGATCGCGTCGTCCTTGGGCGCGGGCTCGCGGCCCACGAGATCGACGCGCCCGTCGCGATCGACGTCGGCGCCGCTCGTCGGCGGCACGACCATGGCGACCTCGTAGCGCGTCGCGCCGAGCGGCTCGAGGTGCCAGACCTCGAGCGCGCCTGCGTCGTTCCTGAGCACGACGTCGGGCGACCCGTCGCCCGTGAGATCGCCGCCCGATCGATACGCGGCGCCCTCGAGCGGCCGCGCGGGATCCGGCCCGGACTGGAGCGCGGGCACGAGCTCCGTCGCGCGCGATCGATCCATGTCGCCCGCGTCGAGCGGACCGACGGCGAGCGGCACGCCGACCGGCGTGACCGCGCGCGTCGCGTGGAGCGGCCGCCCCAGCGGATCGCGCCCCGCGTAGCCGAGCAGGCGAAACGCGCCGGCCTTGCGGGGGAGCACGCCGTCGATCGACAGCGTCAGGTGAAGGCCGTGCGCGCGCATCTCCGCGTCCACCGCCGCGAGCTGGCCGGCGAGATCGGGCTTGACCACGTAGAGGTCGATCGGCACGGGCCCCTCGACGCCCCAGGGCGACACGTGGTGATCGGAGGCGCAGCTCGCCCCGGCGAGGCAGCACAAAAGGCCGAGGCGTTCTGGTAGCGTTCGGACCGACATGCGCCTTCTGCTCGCCGACAAGATGGACACGCACGCCCTCGACGAGCTGCGCGTCCTTGGCGTCGAGATCGTCTCTCGGCCCGAGCTTACCAAGGACACGCTGCCTGCCGCGCTCGACGGCGTCGGCATCCTGGTCGTGCGGTCGACCGAGGTCACGGCGCAGGCGATCGAGGCCGGCAAGCAGCTGAACCTCATCGTGCGCGCCGGCGCGGGCGTGAACACGATCGACGTCGCCGCCGCGAGCGCGCGCGGCATCTACGTCGCGAACTGCCCGGGTAAGAACGCGATCGCCGTGGCGGAGCTCACGCTGGGCATGATCCTCGCGCTCGATCGGCGCCTCGTCGACGCGACGACCGAGCTCCGCGCCGGACGCTGGGAGAAGACGAAATACCAGGCGGCCGAGGGCCTCTTCGGCAAGCGCGTCGGCATCGCCGGCCTCGGCTCGATCGGCCGCGAGGTGCTGGCGCGCGTGCGGGGCTTCGGCCTCGAGCCGCACGCGTGGTCGCGCTCGCTCACGCCCGCGAAGGCCAGCAAGCTCGACGTCGGCTACGCGCGCACGCTCACCGAGCTCGCGGCGAAGAGCGACGTGTTCACGATCCACCTGCCGCTGAGCGGCCACACGCGCGGCGTCGTGAACCGCACCGTTCTCGAGGCCCTGCCCGACGGCGCCATCGTCGTGAACACCGCGCGGAGCGAGGTGCTCGACTACGCCGCGCTCGAGGATCTCGTCGCGAAGAAGCGCTTGAAGGTCGGCCTCGACGTGTTCGCCGGCGAGCCCGACAAGGGCTCTGCGCCGTACGAGTCGACGATCTTCGGCAAGGGCGCCGTGTACGGCAGCCCGCACATCGGCGCGTCGACCGAGCAGGCGCAGCGCGCCATCGCCGCGGAGACCGCGCGCATCATCCGCTCGTTCTTGACCGAGGAGACCGTGCCCAACGTGGTCAACATCTGCGCGACCTCCCCCGCTCGGTGGATCGTCGTCGTGCGCATGCTCGACAAGGTGGGCGTGCTCGCCAACACCCTGGCCGTACTGAAGCGTCATGGCATCAACATCGAGGAGATCTCGAACACGGTCTTCGAGGGCGCGCAGGCGACGTGCTCGAAGCTGAAGGTCTCCGGCCGCCCGAGCGAGGGCGCGCTGAAGGAGATCGGCATGTTCGAAGAGGTGCTGCACGTCGACGTGATCGCGCTCCCCAACCTCGCTTGAGCGGCTCGACGTCCGCCATGAGTGAACCGGGCCCGTCCGCCGTCGCTGCGATGCGCGCGGCGTTCGTCTGCGCGTGCGGCGGCAGCGTGTTCGTCGACGGTGGCTCGTCGGGCGGAGGCGCGCGGACGCCGTCGGGGAAGAGCGGGATGTGGACGGCGCGCACGACATCGATATGCGGCTGAACGCGGATCACCCGCCCGAGGTCTGGCAGAACGGGGGTGGCGGCGGCTGCACGGGGATGATGCCGCCGAGCTGCACGATGTCCGCGTCGAAGCCGAGGCCGATCGAGGTGCCGTCGCATTGCTCGTTTGGCGTGCCCGAAGTGCCGTCCGCCATGATGTCGGAGGCTTTGCGAATCTCGTCGAGCACCGACGCGACCGTCGCATTGTTCGGATCGCAGAAGGCCTGCGACATCGCCAGGTGGGGCACGAGCATCTGGAACTCACTCAAGAGCTCGTCGGTCTTCACGACGCCCGCGATGACGCCGTTCGTCGCCCTCGTGTGATCCGCCGACATCTGGAACGACACGATGGCGTGCGCCATGTTGAGCGTGAGCGTGAAGCCTTGGATGTCGAGGTTCAGCGAGAAGGTGCCTGGATCGCCCGAGACCCACGTGTCGTTCGTGACGTACGCCGAGTTGAACCGCACCTTCGAGTCGTTGATGTCCATCATGTTGCCGCCGAGCCCCGCGGCGAGGACGGGCCAGTGGTCCGAACCGTCGAACACGGGCGCGTGCATGAGATCCCCGCCCTCGTAGACGCTGGTGGCGAGCGTCGAATACGTCGTGGCGGAGCCGAGGTTGTCGACGGCGAACAGAGTCGTCGACTTACCCTGGGACAGATCGTGGTCGATCGCCGAGTCCGCGCCGAGCGGCGCCAGCACCGGGGCGATCTTGTGGCCGAACGCGTTGTCGACGCCGCCGGGACCGTCTTCGGCCACGGCGGGATCCGCGCCGGCGACGAGCTTGCACTGCCCGATCCCGGCGCAGTTGTTACCCGAGCAGATGGTGACGACGTTGTCGAGGTTGTACCCGAAGGACCTCCACGCGTTGGCGCTCGTATGGCCCCGGCGGTCAGTGTTGCCGAGGTAGATCCTCGAGATGGCGAACACCGTGGTGCCCGAGCCGTTGCCGGCGGGTCCGCTCGGCCGCGACGGCGGCTGCGTGCCGGTCGAGCCAGAGCTGCTACCGCCTGCGCCGCTCGAGCTAGTCGTGCTGTTGCCGCCACCGGTGGAGCTCGTCGACGTCTGCGTGCCCATGGAGCTCGTCGAGGTCACGGTCGCGTCGCCCCCGCCGGGCCCAAGCCCGCCGGTGACCGTCGAGCTGCACGCGAGCGCGAGGCTGACGAGGCCCCCCGCCGCCAGGAGCGATGTCGTGAGCGGCTGATTGGTTCCAAGCGTCATCACAAGCTTCCCTCCCCGAGGACCCCGTTGTTGAATAGCACGACGTGGGACTGCGCGGGGCGGCGGCTTGCTGGGGCGCGGTCGCGATTCCACAGATGCCGCTGGCAGAGGGTGGCCCAGTCTGGAGGACCGCGCCTTGGTTCATGACGCCTCCACGGCGGCGATGGACGACGCTCCAAGGAGATGAGCGATCTTGGTAGCTGAGGCGGTCGCCACGGCGTCTGGGTCGGACGCACCGCAAGCGCGTGCCGCGTCCAATCGTGCGAGGGGGCGGCGGGTTGTGGGAGCGCGGGTGGAGGACATCCCAATTCGGCAGGTAATCGACCGGGGTGGTCACTGCCTTTGAGAGGATGGCAGCAGGCGCAGCTCCGTCAGCTCTGACATCCGCTCCGCGGCCCGCCGCTCCCGCCTGCGCTCCCGCTCGCGGCGGCGAGGCGTTTCTGCGACCCTCCGTCCGCGCGTAGGCCGCGCGAAGAAGAGGGACCCACCATGTCGCACGCCGACTTCGATCCGGACTACGTGTTCTCGCACCACCACGCGACGCCCGAGAAGCTCGCCGCGTACGAGGCGCTCCACGTCGGCGCGAAGCAGTTCGCCGAGGTCATCCTGACGCACGTGCCCGCGGGCGTCGATCGCACGGCCGCGCTCCAGCTCCTGCGCGAGGCGTCGATGCTCGGCTGCTCGGCGATCTCGCTCGAGGGGCGCCTCCGGTAGCCGCCGCGCGCGGGGGCGCTACGCTCGCGCACCACATGGGTCGATCCGCGCTCCACCTCGCCGCCGTCGTCGCTTCGGCGCTCGCCGTCGTCGCTTGCGGTGCGCCGCCCGCCGCGGCGCCGCCGGTCCGCGCCGGTTGGTCGCCGACGCCCGCCGCGCCGGCCGATGTCGCGCGGGCCGACGCCGCGTTCGCCGCGCTCACCGCGCTCGTCGGCGAGTGGGACGCGCCGACCGGCCGCGGCGGCACCGTGCACGCGTCGTATCGGCTCGTGTCCCGCGGGACCGCGCTCGTCGAGACGTGGCGCACGCCCTCGAGCGAGACGCTCACGATCTTCCACCGCGACGGCGGCCGCCTCGTCGCGACCCACTACTGCGCGCAGGGCAACCAGCCGCGGCTCGAGCTCGCGCCGCGGACGAGCGACGGCGCGTTCGAGTTCACGTTCGTCGACGCGACGAACCTCGCGAGCGCGCGCGACGCACACCTCGTCCGGCTGCGCCTCCAGCCCTATGGTCCGTCGCGGTTCGACAAGACGGAGGTGTACGAAGCGAACGGCCAGCGCGACGCGACGACGCTCGCGTTCACGCGCGCCGGCAGCGCGAAGTCGCACGACGCGACCGACGAGCCCGCGCCCGGCACGCTGCGCTGAAGCTCGACCGTCGAATCGTCGACGGCGGAAGCGCGCGGCGCATGCGTCGAGAAACCAGCGGATTTCCCGCTCGCGTCGCCGCGCGCGCTCATTGTCGTTTCGGTGGGGCGGCCTTACGTTCCCTGCGCGATGGTCTTCCCGGTGCTGCTCGGCGTCGGCCTGTTCGGCTTCGCCGCCCTGTGGCTCGCGGGGCTCGGCCACGTGCGCACGCACGCGCATCCGCACGCGCTCGGCAGCAAGGGCGGCGCGATCAAGGCGCTCGGCGCCAAACACGTCGGCGTGAAGGCGCTCGGCGCCAAGCACGTCGGCGTGAAGGCGCTCGGCGCCAAGGCCGGCCGCGTCCCGATCCGCGTCGGCGCGCGGGCCCCCACCTCGGCGACTCCGCTGTCGCGCGTCGCGGCCGCACGCGGCTCCACGAACGAGGCGCCGCTCGCCGTCGCCGATCACGAGGACGCGCGCGCCGCTTGGCTCGGTCGCCTGCTCACGCTCGTCTCCCCGATCACGTGGTCTGGCCTGCTCATCGGCGCCGGCGCCGCGGGCACGCTGGCGACGCTCGCCGGGGCGACGCTCTCGATCGCGTGGGCGGTCGCGTGCGCGGGCGCGCTCGTGTTCCAGCTCGGCGTCATCGGCCCCGTGTCGCGCGGCGTGCTCCAGTTCGCGAGCCGCCCCGCCAGTCACCTCGAGGGGTGCCTCTTCCAGGAGGTCGAGGCCGTCACACGCTTCAACGCAAAGGGCGAAGGGCTCGTGCGCGTCGTCGTCGACGGCCGCTCGGAGGACGTCCTCGCCGTGCTCACGAAGGAGGAGCGCGAAAAGCCCGGCCGCGTCGATCGCGGCGCACGGCTCGTCATCGAAGAGGTCAACTCGAAGCAAAACCGCTGTTCCGTCTCGCGGGCCTCGTAAACAGGCCTCGCGCTCGGGGGTTCGTTCGTCATGGATCACACCACGTTCTTCGCGCTGCTCGTCGTCGTCGCGGGCGGCGTCGCCGTGCTGCTCGCGGGCACCATCATCAGCCGCTTCCTCACCACGGTGCCCGCGGGCGTCATCCGCATCATCTCGTGGTGGCGCGGCGGCATGCGCATCTACATCGGCCCCGGCCGCGCCATCGAGGTGCCGCTGTTGACCACGGCCGCGTCGATCCCGAGCCAGGCGATCAACCTCGACCTCGACATCACCGATCAGACGGCCGACCGCGACGCGCAGGGCATCCCGCGGCCGATCAAGGTCAACGTGCAGGCGAGCGCCATCGTCGCCGTCGGCGACACCGACGAGATGATCCTCACCGCCGCGAACCGCTTCTTCTCGAAGAGCTCCGACGAGCAGGACTCGACGCTCACCGATCTGCTCACGTCGGCGGGTCGCCGCGCCGTCAACCTGCTCCAGCACGACCAGCTCTTCAGCGCGACCGGCGGCGGCAGCGCCCCGACCGCGGCGATGGAGCTCGCGACGTCGCGCGCCCTCGCTCGCCGCGAAGAAGACGCGCCCGACGACGAGGACGAGGACCCGCTCGCGGTCATCATCAAGCGCCAGTGCTCGCGCGAGCTCCACGACCTCGGCCTCACGTTCAAGTCGCTCAACATCAAGGTCGTCAACAGCGAGGTCGCCGAGGCGCGCCGCAGGCAGACGGCGATGGAGGCGAAGGCGAACGCCGACATCGTGCAGGCCGAGCAGGAGCGCCGCGCGCAGGAGGCGAAGCTCACGGCCGCGCAGCAGATCAGCGACAAGGAGCGCGAGCTCCAGCGCCGCCGCGCCGAGAACGCCGCGCAGATCGCGCAGGCCGAGGCGCTCAAGCAGGAGGCCCTCGGCATCCAGCGCGTGGCCGAGCTCAAGGCGACGCAGATCGCCCAGGCCATGGCCGACGCCGAGCGCGCCAAGGTCGAGGCCCTCGGCGCGGCCGAGGCCGAGCGCCTGCGCCTCACGACGATCGCGCAGGGCGAGGCGGAGCGCACGCGCCTGCTCGCGATCGCCCAGGCCGACGCCATCGACAAGATCAACGCCGCCATCGGCCGCGGCGGCGAGGCGTACCTCAGGCTCCGTCAGCTCGAGATGCTGCCGCAGATCGCCCCCGCGATCGCGCACGCGCTCGGCCAGGCGAGGCTCATCAACATCAGCGGCTCCGGCGACGCCGCCGAGGGCGCGACGCAGCAGATCACGAACGTGTTGCAGACGGTGCTCGCCGCGCAGCTCCTGAAGGACGGCCTCGCGACGACCACGTCGCCGTCACCCGCCGCGCCCGCTCCGCTGCCCGCAGCGCCGCCGCGCAAGCCCGCCTGACGCTCAACTGAGGCCGAGTGGTTCGCGTCGAGACGGGCTCGATCGCGGTGGCGCCGCGCGGAAGCGTACTCACGTACGCTGAGCACGGCGCTGCCGCGAGCGGGCCCGTATCGGCGCGAAACGCCGGCCTCAGAGCTGAGAAGCGCCGAAGGTGTCACACGCGCTGATCTTGCCGGTCTGGTAGCCGGCGGAGAACCAGCGGACGCGCTGCGCGCTCGTGCCGTGCGTGAACGACTCGGGGCGCACGGTGCCGCGCGACATCTTCTGGAGGCGGTCGTCGCCGATCATGGCGGCTGCGTTCAGCGCCGACTCGATGTCGCCCGACTCGAGGAGCTTCCGGTCCTGCGTCGAGTGCGCCCAGATGCCGGCGAAGCAGTCGGCCTGGAGCTCGAGGCGCACCGAGTTGCCGGCGGCGCCGCGCTCGCTGTCGCCCTTCACGTGGTCGCTCGTGCCGAGGAGCTTCTGCACGTGATGGCCGATCTCGTGCGCGACGACGTAGGCCTGCGCGAACTGGCCGCGCGCGCCGAGCTTCTGCGAGAGCTCGGCGAAGAAGCCGAGGTCGATGTACACGCGCTCGTCGCCCGGGCAGTAGAACGGGCCCGTGGCCGCGCTGCCGCCGCCGCACGCCGTCTGCACGCGGTCGGTGAAGAGCACGAGCTTCGCGTGGCGGTACGTCTTGCCCTCGGCCTGGAAGATCTTGGTCCAGTTCGTCTGCGCGTCGTCGAGCACGAACGAGACGAAGTGCTCCTCCTTCGCCTCCGTCGCGCTCTGTGCGTACGGCGCGCCGTGGGCGCCGTGCGCGGGCCGCGCCTCGTCGCCCCCGCCGATGACGCCGAAGCGCGTGAGGCCGTACCAGACGCCGATGCCGAGCAGGACGACCCAGCCGTACGGCGTGCGGAGCAGCGCGAAGAGGAAGAACGGGTTGACCCCGCCGCCGCCGCCGCCGCCGAAGCTGCCGCCGCCCTCCTGGCCGCGCTCGTCGATGACGTCGGGGCTCTCGTGGTCTTCGTCGTATTTCACGTCGCCGCCAAGCTCCTAGCGCGTCTCGGCCGGGAAAGCAGGCCGAGCGCGCTTCCTCACGCCATTTGACGGAGCGAAGCGAGGTCGGGGTTTTGGCAGCCGCTCGCGGCCCATCGACGCTACGGCACGACGCCGAGCACGCCGAAGAAGTGGTAGCGCTCCACGTCGTCGTATGCGCGGAGGTCGTAGCGCACGGCGAGCTTGTGCGCGTACGCGTCGTAGTCGTCGCCGGCCATGAGCGAGCCGTCGGGCAGCCTGCGCGAGAGCAGCCACTCGCCGGGCCGCGCGTAGGCGCGATCGGCGATCGGCAGGATCTCGTGCTTGAGCGCGCGGCCCGAGTTGGTGTCGATCGTGACGTACTCGACGAAGTCGCGCAGCCGGCTCACGCGCTCGACGAGGAACACGGGCGGGATGTCGTTCGCGACGGGCCGCGCGTGCCGCGTCTCGCCGAGCCGCTCGAGCGCCGCCGACACGCGCAGCGTCAGCGTGAGCGTCGCGTCGGCCACCGCCGCGTTGAGCGCCAGCTGCGCGCCCTTGCCGCCCGGGAGGCCGCTCGGCGCCTCGCCGCCGCCGGTGATCGTCTCGTCCCACACGACGGTGGGCGGGTTCGACTGCTGATCGAGGAGGCGCGCGCGGAGGACCACGTTGCCGTAGTCGGCGTAGCTACGCGTCTCCACGTTGGCGCCGCCGCCCTGCGGCCCGCGCGAGCCGGGGATCACGACGACGGTGCCCTCGTTCGCGGCGTAGTGCGTCGCGTACAGGTGCACGATGCTCGTCTCGAGCACGTACGCCGGCCGCGAGGTCGTCGGCACGATCCGCGCGGCGCCCGCGCGGCCGAGCGACCCCGACAGCACCGACGCGAGCTCGTTCGGCGCGTCGGGCGTCGCGGCGATGTCGTCGGTCACGTAGTTGCCGCTCCGCTCCCAGTGCGTGACGACCGCGACCGTGAAGAA
>DASYCF010001225.1:0-3851 GCA_036500365.1 Byssovorax sp. | reverse complement strand
GCACGCGCCGCGCGATCGCGTCGCGGCTCCGTCGGAGCTCCTTCCGATCGGCAGTTCCATTCATCGCTATAGCGATAACTATATCGAAAAATCAATACATGGCCAGGTCCACCTCCGAGACATGCCGCTCACCGCCTTTGTCGCCTGCAGGTCGGCGCGGCCTCTCGACGTGCTTCCGCCGAGGGGCCTGGCGCCCGTCGGTCCCCGCACCGGCGGCGCCACCCCAACCGCACACCAATCCCCTGAAATCACCGCAAAATCCACCCGGCACGCGCATCGCACACCCGGCGCCGCATGCAGGCAACGGCGCTCACCGTCTCGCTCGTCGGGCTCGACGCGCACCCCGTCCGGGTCGAGGTCGACTCCGGGCGCGGCCCCGCGAACTTTCACCTGGTCGGCCTCGCCGAGGCGAGCGTGCGCGAGAGCCGCGTGCGCGTGCGGGCCGCGCTCTCGCAGATGGGCGTCGAGCTCAACGAGTACGTCATCACCGTGAACCTCTCGCCCGCCGACCTCCGCAAGGGTGGAGGCTCGTTCGACGTCGCCATCGCCTGTGCGATGCTCGCCGCGATTGGCAAGCTGCCCGACGAGCGACTCCGCGGCACGCTGCTCCTCGGCGAGCTCTCGCTCACCGGCGCCATCCGCGCCGTGCGCGGCGTGCTGCCGGCCCTCCGCGGCGCGGTCGCCCGCGGCATCCGGCGCGCGATCATTCCCAAAGCCAACGCGCGTGAGGCGGCGAGCGTGCCTGGCGTCGAGGTCCTCGTCGCGAGCGATCTGCGCGAGCTCGCGGCGCACCTCAAATCCGGTGCTCCGCTCTCGGGCCCCGGTGAGCCGCCCGCGCTCGTCGCGTATTCGGGGCCGTCTGCCGTCGATCTCGCGGACGTGCGCGGTCAGCACGGCGCGCGGCGCGCGCTCGAGATCACCGCGGCCGGCGGGCACAACCTCGTGTTCGTCGGCCCGCCCGGGAGCGGTAAGACGATGCTCGCGCGGCGCCTCCCGACCATCCTGCCTGCGATGAGCGTCGACGAGGCGCTCGAGGTGACCGCGATCCACTCGGTCGCCGGGCTGCTCTCGCCCGAGCACGGCATCGTCGCGGCGCGGCCGTTTCGCGCGCCACATCACACGGTGAGCGCGCCAGGGCTCGTCGGCGGCGGCGAGCCCGTGCGGCCAGGCGAGGTGTCGCTCGCGCATCATGGATGCTTGTTCCTCGACGAGCTCCTCGAGTTTCGTCGCAACGTGCTCGAGGCGCTGCGCCAGCCGCTCGAGGACGGCGCCGTCGCCATCGTGCGAGCGCGGACGCGCGCGTCGTTCCCCGCGCGGCCGATGCTCGTCGCCGCCGTCAACCCCTGTCCTTGTGGCTTCGCAGGCGACAAGACGCGCTGCACGTGCACGGTCGAGCGCGTGCGCGCCTATCGAGCGCGCCTGTCGGGGCCGCTGCTCGATCGGATCGATCTTCAAATCGCGCTCCCGCCCGTCGACGTGCGGTCGCTCCAGGGGCCGAGCGCGGGGGAGCCGTCCTCTGACGTGCGGGAGCGCGTGGTCCGCGCGCGCGCGGCGCAGCTCGATCGACGGCGGCGCGGCGAGGTCGCGTGCTCGACGAACGCCGACCTCGGACCGCGCGAGATCGAGCGCGTCGCCGAGCCCGACGCGGCGGGCGCGCGCGTCCTCGGGCAAGCGGTCGACAAGCTCGGGCTCTCCGCGCGCGCCTACGCCAAGGTGCTCCGCGTCGCGCGCACGATCGCCGACCTCGCCGGCGACGACGCCGTGCGCGCCGCCCACGTGGCCGAGGCGGTGCAGTCGCGCCTCCTCGACCGCGGCTTCGGCCCGCCGCCCGCGCCGCGCGCCATCGCGAGCTGACGCGACAGACATTCATTCTCACCGCGCGCGCCGCCCCGGCGATGCGCGCTCGATTGACCATCTCGCGCCGACCGGGGAGGCGCAACAAGGCACATCGTCATGTTGGATATCGTGGACAAACTCCGATCGATGAAGAACGTCATGAGCGCGATCGAGAAGCAGTTCGGCAAGGGCGCGATCATGGCCCTCGGCGACGAGGACGGCGAGCACGACGTCGACGTCGTCCCGACGGGCTCGCTCGCGCTCGACGAGGCGACCGGCGTCGGGGGCTACCCGCGCGGCCGCATCATCGAGATCTACGGCCCGGAGTCGAGCGGCAAGACCACGCTCACGCTGCACGCGATCCGCGAGGCGCAGCGGGCGGGCGGGGTCGCCGCGTTCATCGACGCCGAGCACGCGTTCGACGTCTCGTACGCGCGCAACATCGGCGTCGACACCGAGCGTCTCCTCGTCTCGCAGCCCGACTGCGGCGAGCAGGCGCTCGCGATCGTCGAGATGCTCACGCAGTCGGGCGGCGTCGACCTCGTCGTCGTCGACTCGGTCGCTGCGCTCACGCCCAAGGCCGAGATCGAGGGCGACATGGGCGACGCGCACATGGGCCTCCAGGCGCGCCTCATGAGCCAGGCGCTGCGCAAGCTCACGGGGATCGCCCATCGCACGAACACGACGCTCATGTTCATCAACCAGCTGCGCCAGAAGATCGGCGTCGTCTTCGGCAACCCCGAGACGACGACGGGCGGCAACGCGCTGAAGTTCTACGCGTCGATGCGCCTCGACGTCCGGCGCATCGGCCCGGTGAAGGTGAGCGAGGAGGCGATCGGCTCGCGCACGCGCGTGAAGGTCGTGAAGAACAAACTGTCGCCCCCGTTCCGTGAGGCGGAGTTCGACATCCGCTGGGGCACGGGCATCGACTCGGCGGCGGACCTGATCGACTACGCGATGCAGCTCGGCGTCGTCGAGAAGTCGGGCAGCCACCTCTCGTTCGCGGGCGAGCACCTCGGCCAGGGCCGCGAGCGCGCGCGCGAGGCCGTGCTCCAGAAGGGCGCCCTCGCCGGGGCCCTCCGCGACGCGGTCGAGGCGGCGGCGACGCCGGCGCGCAAACAACCCCGCGAGACCGTCGCGGCGGAGTGAAGGAGACAAGGTGTCATGAGTGATGGGTTGAATCGAGTCATCCTGCTGGGCAACATCGGGGCCGACCCCGAGATCAAGTACGGCGCGAACGGCGTCGCGGTCCTCAAGCTGCGCGTCGCGACCCACGAGTCGTACCTCGACAAGAACAAGGAGCGTCAAGAGCGCACCGACTGGCACGACGTCGTGGTCTTCGGCGCGCGCGCCGAGGCGCTGAGCAAGCTCCTCTCGAAGGGGAGCGGCGTGCTCGTCGAGGGCGGCCTCCGCACGTCGAGCTACGAGAAGGACGGCGTGACCCGCTACCGGACCGAGGTCGTCGCGCGCGAGATCTGCTTCGCCGGCAGGCGCGGCGACGGCCCGCGCGAGGCGCCCGCGTACCCGCGGAACGGCAGCTCGGCGCGCAGCGAGGCGCAGCAGCTCCCGCTCGAGGACGTCCCGTTCTGAGGAGGCCCCGCTGACGCACACAACCAGTCGAGCCCCGGCCCGCGAACAGGCGGTGACCGGGGCTCGGCGTTTGTGCGCGTTACGCCGTAAGCGACCTCAGATCTTGGCGGCTCGGAAGATCGGCCAAGCGATCTCCGTGCGCCAGAGCGCCGCGTCTGGGCTGCTGAAGCGATCGACGAGGTAGTACTCACGCACCGGACCGTCCACGCCGACCTCGTGCTCGGCGACGTAGGTGCCGAGCGCGCCGTAGGCCCGGTCGAGGTCGTCGTGAGCGCCGTGGTGAACGGCGATCGCCAGCTCCGCCGGCGGGACGACGAGCGGGCGCGCGCGGCCGATCGGGCGCACGTCACCCAAGACGGGCACGAAGGCCGTCGCGTCGCCTTCGTGGTCGGTGAACACATCCGTCGACCAGAGCGCGCCCGAGG
>DASYCF010001224.1:0-4102 GCA_036500365.1 Byssovorax sp. | reverse complement strand
TCGACACGGGCGCCGGCCGCGGCACGACGGTCACCGTGCGGAAGTTTCTCTGACGCCGACGCGGCGCGCGACGCCGTCCGCCCTCGAGCGCGTCATCGTCGTCGACCGGGCGACGAGCGTCGCCGCCGGGACGCTCACGCTGCGCTTCGTGTCTCGGCCGGCGCCCGCGATCGAGCTCTGCGCCGACGACGAAGGCCCCGGCCTGACCGACGTCGCGCGGGCGATGATCGACGGCGTGTCCGAGGGCGTCGACGTCGCCGACCCGGGTCGCGACGGGACCCGGCGGCGCGGCCTGGGAACGGGCCTCGGCGCGATCCGACGCGCGGTCGACCACCTCGAGATCTCCGTCCGCCCGTCCGGCGGGACGCGGCTCGTCGCGCGCCGCGCCCTCGCGGTCGCCCGCCGAATCGGCTAACGACGGCGCATGAGCCTCTCCGGACGCGTGGCGGTGGTGACGGGCGCGAACTCGGGCATCGGCGAGGTGACCGCGCGCGAGCTCGCGCGCATGGGCGCCAAGATCGTCGCCACGGCGCGCGACGAGGCGAAGGGTCGCGCCGCGATCGAGCGCATCAAGGCCGCCGTCCCGAGCGCCGACGTCACGCTCGAGCTCGCCGACTTCTCGAGCCAGAAGAGCACGCGCGCCTTCGCCGCTCGGGTCGCGGCCGCGCACCCGAAGATCCACGTGCTCGTGAACAACGCGGGCGCGTTCGTGCCCGAGCGCAAGGTGACGGAAGACGGGCTCGAGCTCTCGTTCGCGGCGAACCACCTCGGCTACTTCTTGACCACGACGCTCCTGCTCGATCGCGTCAAGGCCGCCGCGCCGTCGCGCGTCGTCGTCGTCGCGTCCGAGGCGCACCGCGGCAAGACGATCCCGTGGGACGACCTCGACGCGTCGAAGGGCTACGGCGCGATCGACCGGTACGGGAGCTCGAAGCTCGCGAACGTGATGTTCTCGGCGGAGCTCGCGCGCCGGCTCGACGGGACGGGCGTCACGTCGAACTCGCTCCACCCGGGCGTCATCGCGACGAACTTCGGCAACGGCTCGTGGTGGATGCGCCTCGGCATCTCGATCATCAAGCCGTTCCTCCTCGACGCCGACCGCGGCGCCGCGACGCAGATCCACCTCGCGTCGTCGCCGGACGTCGAGGGCCAGACGGGCCTCTACTGGGACAAGAAGAAGCCCGCGAGGCCGTCGAAGGAGGCGCAAGACGTCGACTCGCAGCGCCGCCTGTGGGAGCTCAGCGAGGAGCTCGTGAAGCGCTCGGCCTGACCTTCACTCGAAGATCAGCGGGAGCATGAACATCACCCAGGGGATCGCCGCGAGCGCGATCGCGAGGTGGAGCGCCATGCCGAGGCGCCCGATCTTCGCCGCCGCCCGCGCCTGCGGGTGACCGTCGGCGCCGCGGTCCATCTGCGCGAGCTCGGCGCGCTGCGCGAGCGCGACCGCGATCGGGCCGAGGATGAACCCGAAGAAGAGCACGCCGAGCGCGGCGATCGCGAGGGCAGGGCGCGCGTCGCTGCTCGGCGGCCGCTTCGCGCGTGGCGCCGGCGGCCCCTCGATCGGCTCGAACGCCGCGCCTGCCGACACCCACGCATCTCCGTCGCCCGCTCCGCCGACGATTTCGCGCATCGAGGGGCCGACAGCGCCGCGACGCGGAAGTTCCGAAGAATCGTCAACCCGGGAAGACGAGGTAGCCGGCCGTCGAGATGATGAGGTTCAGCACGATGACCGTCAGCGACGCGTTGACGACGGCGCGCGTCGTCGCCCAGCCGACGCCCTCGCTGCCGCCGAACGTCGACAGGCCCGAGTGGCCCGACACGATCGGGATCGCCGCGCCGTAGGCGACGCACTTCACGAGGCCGATCACGAGATCGCCCGCGTGCGTCATTCCGACGTTGAAGAACGTCGCCGGCGCGATGTCGAAGACGGTGTAGCCCGTGACCATGCCGCTCACGAAGGCGATCGCCGCCGACCACACGATGAGCGTCGTCGTCATGACGATGCTCGCGATGAAGCGCGGCTTGATGAGGTAGTCGATGGGATCGGCCGCGCACATGCGCAGCGCGTCGACCTGCTCGGTGACCACCATCGAGCCGATCTCGGCGGCGATGCCCGCGCCGACGCGCGTCGCGAGCATGAGCGCGCCGATGGATGCGGCGAGGTCGCGCACGAGCAGCTGCATGTACGTCGCGCCGAGGAGCGTCAGGTCGGGCACGACGCGCTTCGCCTGTAGGCCCGCCTGCAGCACGAGGATCATGCCGATGAAGCCCATGACGACCGTCATGAAGAAGAGCGATTTGTTGCCGATCTCGTACATCTGCTGCGCGACGGCGCCCGGCTCGCGGCGACCGTTGAAGCAGTAGTAGAGCGTGCGGACGAACACCGAGTAGAGCTCGCGGCCGACGCGGAAGAGCTCGATCGCGCGCGCGCCGATCGCGGCGACGCCCGTGTGCTCGACGTGCTGCGGGATGTCGGGCTCGCCCGCCGCGTGCTCTTCCGCCGGGGCGCTCATCCGAGGATGAACGACACGAAGTAGTCGAGGATGAAGATGCCCGCCGCGCTCGCGACGACGGTCGCGTTGACGGCGCGGCCGACGCCCGGCGCGCCGCCCTTCACGGCGAGCCCGTACTGGCAGCTGGCGAGCGCCATCACGACGCCGAAGACGACGCTCTTCACGAGGCCGCTCATGACGTCGCCGATGCCGAGGAGGCCGCTCGTGAGGCCGTTGTAGAAGACGCCCGCCTCGACGCCGAGGAGCAGCTGCCCCGCGTACGCCGCGCCGATCAGCGCGAGCGTGTCGGCGAAGACGGTGGCGAGGAACAGCGTCGCCACCATGCCGAGGAAGCGCGGCGCGATGAGGAACGCGATCGGATCGATCGCGAGCACGCGGAGCGCGTCGATCTGTTCGGTGACGACCATCGTGCCGAGCTCGGCCGTGTTGTTCGCGCCGACGCGGCCGTTGATCATGAGCGCGGTGAGCAAGGGCGCGATCTCGCGCAGCGTGCCGAACCCCGCGCCCCAGCCGAGGAGTCCTTGCGCGCCGTAGCGCTGCACGAGCGGCGCGGCCTGGATGACCATGATCGCGCCGGTGAAGAGCGCCGTGACGACGACGATCGGCACGCTCTTCACGGCCATCTTGTAGAGGCTCTTCACGAGCTCGTCGCCGTCGACGCGCAGGGTGGCGACGCGCGACGCGACCGAGCCCGCGAGGAGGGCCATGCCGCCGACGGTGCCGGCGATGTCGAGGAAGCCCTCGCCGACGTCGCGCAGCACGGCGCTCTCCGCGGGCGCGGGCTTCGGCCGAAGCGCGGGCGAGATCGACGCCATCGCGCGGGAGCTTAGCCGAAGACGCGCGGCGACGACGCCGGTCGCTTGGCCCGGCGCGCGCGTCCGTCGTACGACGCGCGCATGCGCATCGAGCTCGTCGCCGCCGCCGCCGCCTTGACCGTCGTCGCCGGGTGCAGCGCGGGCGCGCGCACGTCGACGCCCCGCGAGCCGTTCCCGCACGTCGAGGTGCAGACCGCCGGCAGCGCGCCGACGCCCGCCTCGTGCGTGTTCGTCGCGCGCATCGAGGGCCGAGACGAAGAGGCGCGCGACGGCCTCACGTACCGCGACGCGCTGCTGGCGCTCCGGCGCTCGGCGGCGCAGGCCGGCGGCAACTACGTCGTCATCGAGGCCGTCGAGCCGCGCGACGCCTCGCGCGAGGCGCCGGCGTTCGCCGTGACCGGTCGACTCTTCGCCTGCGACGCGCGCGACGTGCGGCCGATGGTCTCCGAGGCGGGCGCCGCCGGGTCGCTGTAGCGCAGCGCCGCTGCGCTTGCCCGGCGGGCGCCGATCGGCGTCCATGCGGGCATGTCGAAGCTCCTCCCGTCGACCTGGGCCGTTCCCGAGATCTTCCGCGCGCGCCTCGGCGTGAAGGCTGGCCGCCCGCGCACGATGGTCCACGGCGGCCACGTGCTCGTCATCGTCTACGCCGCGCCCGCGCCCGGCGACGTCGAGCCGAAGCCTGCCTTCTTCTGGCGCACCCCGACCGGCGAGTGGAAGGCGGCGGGCGAGGCGCGCGGCACCTTCAAGGCGCTGAAGGAGCTCGTCGACGCGTAC
>DASYCF010001223.1:0-1745 GCA_036500365.1 Byssovorax sp. | reverse complement strand
GCTCGACCCCGTCCAGGCGACGTTCCCGAGCGCCGATCGCGTGGTCGTGCACGTCGTCGACGACGCAGGCGCGGCGCTCGCGGGCGCCGCGGTGGTCGTCTCGCAGACCGGCACCGACCTCTTCTCGACGACGACGGGCAGCGACGGCAACGCCTTGTTCTTTCCGTCGCGCGACGGCGCGATGGCGTCGGGCGCGTTCGACGTGTCGGCGTCGGCGGGCGGGCACACGGGTCAGCTCACGAGCGCGACCGGGACCACGTGGAGCGTGACCGTCACCGGCGCGACCGCCGCGGCGCCTGCCGCGCTCGACGTCGCCGTCGTCCTCGACACGACGGGGAGCATGGGCGACGAGCTCAGCTACTTGCAGGCGGAGGTCGGCGCGATCTCGTCGAGCCTCGCGAACGAGTTCCCCGGCGTCTCGGTGCGCTACGGCCTCGTGCTGTACCGCGACCAGAACATGGGCGACGCGTACACGACGCGGTCGTTCGACTTCACGTCGAGCTTCTCGAGCTTCCAGGCGAACCTGCAGGCGCAGGGCGCAGACGGCGGCGGCGACACGCCCGAGGCGGTGGAGCTCGGCCTCAAAGGCATGAACGCCCTCTCGTGGCGCGGCGGCAACGTCGCGCGCGTCGCGTTCCTCATCGGCGACGCGCCGCCGCACAGCAGCAACGGCGACGCGTACTTCGCGCAGATCGACGCGGCGCGCGACCTCGGCGTGCACCTCTACCCGATCGGCGCGAGCGGCGTGGACGACGACGCCGAGTACTTCTTCCGCGCCGGCGCCGAGGCGACGGGCGGGCGTTACCTGTTCCTGACCGACGACTCCGGCGTCGGCGGCTCGCACCAGGCGCCGCACTTCTGGTGCTACGACGTCGAGAAGCTCGAGCTCCAGATGGAGCGCATGATCGCCGCCGAGCTGACGGGCCAGGTCGCGCCGCCGCGCGCCGCGGACGTCATCCGCGCCGTCGGCGACCCGATGAACGGCGTCTGCGTCAACCAGACGCTCGGCAACGCGTTCATCTACTAGGCCGGAGGTCCGCGGATCGGGGTGGGTGGTCGCACGCGGCCACCCGCCTTTGCACAAACAGCGAAGTCGAGGACCCGTGGCTAGTCGCCGTCGGCGAGCCAGCCTTTGACGCGCTCGATCACGCGGCTCTGCTGCGCGTCGTTGATCTTCACCATCACGGCGCAGACGCGCGGGCCGGCGCTCCTCTGCACGAAGAGGACGCGGATGCCGGAGCGGCGGTCGTAGTGGCGGAGCTCCCAGATGGCGACGCCGGACTCGCGCGTTCCCTTCAGCAGCTTCATGTCGCGGTGGCCGTGCGCGAGGTTGAACTTGATGACTTGATCGAGGGCCTCGGTGACTGCCCACTCGGGCGTGTCGAGCTCGCGTGCGCTCCGATCGAGGGCGTCTTGCGGCGCCTCCATCGATCGGAAGGAGTCGGGCGCGCTCCCGCTCGTCGGCGCGGCGTCGGGCGCGTCGTCGTCGTCGAAGGTCGTCGAGATCGTCGCGGCGTCGGCGAGGAGCCGGCGGAGCTCCTCGTCGAGGAGGTGGCGCGCCTCGGGTGTGGTCGCGATCGCGGCCTCCTGCTCGATGGCGGCGGTGCGACGCGCGAGCTCGCGCGCGCGGACGCCGGCGCGCGGGATGAGCGGGCGGAGTCCCACGGTCAGGCGCACGAGGTTTGCGCACCAAGCATCGGCGAGGCTCGCGTCGAGGGCGGCGTCGGCGAGCTCGAAGACGGCGG
>DASYCF010001222.1:0-4066 GCA_036500365.1 Byssovorax sp. | reverse complement strand
GAACGAGCAGGCGCTCGCGCTCTACGCGACCGCGCTCCAGGCGATGCGCGACGCCAACTGGAGCCGCGCCGCCGAGCACCTCCGCGCCGCCGCGGCGCTCGAGCCGACGTGCGCGATGATCCAGCTCCGCCTCGCCCAGGCGACCGACGGCGCCGAGCAGGCCGCGAGCTACGCGCGCGCGGTCGACGGCCGGACCCAGATGAGCCCACGCGACCGCGCGCTGCTCGAGATCTGGGGCGCATTCTTGCAAACGCCGCCGGACGTCGCGCGTGCGGTCGCGCGCATGCAGGAGGCGGTGAAGGCGTTCCCCGGCGACGCCGAGCTCTTCGACCACCTGTGCGCGCGCGCCCCAGGCGCCGAGATCGCCGCGGCGGCGTGCAAGAAGGCCACGGAGCTCGATCCCGACTACGCCGACGCGTGGTCCGACCTCGGCGCGCACCTGCACAGCCTCGGTCGCGACGACGAGGCGCTGCGCGCCTACGAGCGCTGCGTCGGGCTTTCGCCGGCGACGAGCGAGTGCCAGAGCGGGCGCGCCGCGATCTACGCCGAGCGCGGCGCGTGCGCAGCGGCCGAGCGCGATCGGCGCGCCGTCGCCGAGGCAAACCCCCGCTCGTACAGCGCGCACTACGCCTGGGCGGTGTCGCTCGACGCGATCGACGCGCCGCGCGAGGCGGTCCACGTGGCCCTCCACGAGGCCATCGCTTTGCTCCCGGACGACGAGCGCGCGTTCAACGCCCGCCTCGCGGAGGCGAACGCCGCGAGCGACGACGACGACGGCGAGACCGCCGAACGCAAGCTCGCCGAGGCCGAACGAGCCCTCGGCGAGCACCCGACGCCCGAGAACCGCGAGCACGTCGCCCTGGCGCGCGTCGTCGCGGCGCTCGACGCGGGTCGCTTCAAGGAGGCGGGGGAGATCGCCGCGGCGTTCCAGGCGCGATGGCCGGGATGGGCCGGCGCGCGCACGAGCTGGTCCGAGCCGGCCCTCGACTACGCCCGCTTTCGCGCGGGCGCGATCGACCGCCCCGCGCTCGAGGCGGCGCGCGCCGACTGGGACGCGCGCATCCGCCGCGACGCGCCCGAGATGCACACCGCTTGGCAGCGCTGGATGATCACGTACTACGGCATGATCGACGACCCCGAGGACGCCGAGCGCGCGCTCGCGGCAGCTCCGCACGACAGCGTGACGACGCCGTTCTCCCGCCTCCGCGTCGCGGATGAGGAGGCGATCGCCGGCCACGCCGCGCGCGCGCTGCGCGCGTTCGAGGCGACGGATGCCTCCTGCCCCGTGCGGCGCGCGCTCGGGCGCTCGGTCGAGCGCGGCCTCGCCTTCGAACAGACGGGCGCGCGGGCCGAGGCTTGCGCGCTCTACGCGCGCATGACGAGCGCGACGCATGCCGGCAAGGCGCCCGCGACGCTGCGCGGCAAGGTCGCCGCGGAGCACGCGAAGAAGCTCGGCTGCAAATGACGCCGCGACGCGAGGTCGGATGAGGCGCGCGGCCCATCGACCTGCACCTCGGGTTGACGCTCGACCTCGGCTCGACGAGCCTGCTCGATATGCGCGCGTCGACGCGAGCGATGGATCGAGCCTCCACAGACGGCTCCACGACTCACCTAGCGCCGCCGAGCGACGGCGACGCGCCGAGGACGCCGATGGGCGCCCCTGCCGCGCTCGCCTGGCCTCGACGCGCGGCCGGGGCCTGCTTCGTGGCGGCGACGCTCGGCCTCGCGGCCTGCGCTGCCCCATCGCGCGTGCCCGTGTGGAGCGAGGCGACGACGGACCACCTCGTCGTGCGCACGCCGGAGGCCATCGAGGACACGGCCCGCATCGCGCGCGACATGGAGACCATGCTCGCCGAGCTCGCCGCGGCGAGGCCGGACATCCTCGGTCCGCTGCCCGATGCGCGCGGCCGCACCCAACGACTCGTCATCGTCGCCCTCGGCGTCCGGCAGTACGTGGCCCTCTTCGGGGGCGGGAGCATCGGCATGTTCCGCCCCGCGCCGCCGCTCGACATCGACGGCCAGCCGATGCTGTTTCTGCGCGTCGATCCGGGCACGCCGCTGCGGGTCGTCGCGCGACACGAGCTCACGCACTACCTCCTCTCGCAGCGCTACGGCGCGCTGAACCGCTGGATGAACGAGGGGCTCGCGCAGTTCTTCTCGACGGTGCGCTACGAGAACGGCGCGCTCATCGTGGGCGAGCCCATCCCCGAGCGCGAGATCGCCCTCGAGGCGGACCACGAGGTGAACACGAAGTACCACGAGCACATCGCGCTCACGGCGATCCCGCCGCCGAGCGCCATCCTGCGCGGCGCGCGCGGCTACCGCCTCCAAGCCGAGTACCTCGGCGCCTACACGATGGTGCACATGTTCCTGCACGGGCCCGACTACCTGCGCGGCGCGTTCGGGGAGTACCTGCGCCAGACGACGACGGGCGCGTCGCACGGGGCCGCCCTGGCGAGCGCCTTCGCCGCGATCCCGCCCGCCCAGATCGACGCCGACTTCGCCGTCTACGCGCGGTCCGACACGCGCATCGTGCGGCGCGTGCGCGGCTATGCACCGGGTGTCCCCGCGGTCCTCCGCGCGCGCGTCGTCGCGCCCGTCGACGTCGTGAACACGCTCGCCGAGATCGCGATCCCGGTGCCCACCCCGTTCAGCGTGACGCCGCTGCTCGACGAGATCATCGCGGAGGGCACGGCGAACTCCGAGACGCTCGCGTGGCGCGCGATCGTCGACGACGAGGGCGGCCACCCAGACGTCGCGCGCGCGCGCATCCAGGCGGCGCGCCGGCTCGATCCGCGCGACCCGAGGCCGCTGATGGCCGCCGTGCACCTCGCGGCGCGGGCGCCGAACGCGCGGACGAGCGCAGGCCGCGCGGCGGTCACGGCGGCGATCCGCGACCTCGAGCCCCTCGCGACGACGCCGTTCCAGCTCGGGATCGTGGCCGCCGCCGAGCTCGGCGACGGGCGCGCGGCCGAGGCGCTGGCGACGTCGCGCGCGGCGTTCGGGCAAGACCACGCGTGCTACGTCTGCGCGGTCGCGTTCGCGCGCGCGCTCGAGGCGTCGGGCGACCGCGCGCAGGCCCTCGAGGTCGAGGAGCGCGCCGTGAACCTCGCGCCGCCCGGCCTCCGCGCGGCGGAGCAGCTGAAGCTCGAGCGCCTGCGCGGCGGCGACCTCTCGACGCCATCGATGTTCACGCCGGACTGAACGCATGGCGCCGTCCTGCGCGCGCTGCCCGTGGTCTCGCCGCGCGGCTTGCTCTATAGCCTCCGCCACGAAATGAAGACCTACGACGCGATCGTGATCGGCGGCGGGCCGGGCGGCTACGTCTGCGCCATTCGCGCAGCACAGCTTGGCCTGAAGACCGCTGTGGTCGAGCGCGAAAACCTGGGCGGCATCTGCCTCAACTGGGGCTGCATCCCGACCAAGGCGTTGCTGCGCTCGTCGGAAATCTTCCACCTGATGCACAGGCTGAAGGAATTCGGCCTTTCCGCCGACAATCTGAAATTCGATCTGGCCACCGTCGTCGATCGCTCGCGCAAAGTCTCGGCGCAGCTATCCAATGGCGTCAAAGGCCTGATGAAGAAGCACAAGATCACGGTGATCGAAGGCGAAGCCAAGCTGAAGGGCAAAAGCGCCGTCACCGTCACCAAGGACGGCAAGACGGCGGATTACGAAGCGAAGAACATCGTGCTCGCTACCGGCGCGCGCGCCCGCGAATTCCCGGGGCTGGAAGCCGACGGCAAGCTGGTGTGGACGTACCGCCACGCGCTGGTGCCGAAGGAATTCCCAAAATCGCTGTTGGTCGTCGGCTCCGGCGCCATCGGCATCGAATTCGCCAGCTTCTTCCGCACGCTGGGTTCGGAAGTCACCGTCGTCGAAGTGATGGACCGCGTTCTTCCCGTCGAAGACGAAGAAATTTCCGCCTTCGCCACCAAGGCGTTCCAGAAGCAGGGCATGACGATCAAGACCTCCACCACGGTCGAGAAACTCGATCGCGGTGCGAACTCCGTGACTGCCACGCTGAAAGGCAAAGACGGTAAGACCGAAACCGTGACAGTGGATCGCG
>DASYCF010001221.1:0-3753 GCA_036500365.1 Byssovorax sp. | reverse complement strand
GGGCCGCGTCGACTGCTGGGGCGAGGCGCTGCACATCTTCCCGACGACCTCGAACGGCGCCGGCTGCAAGTGGACCTCGACGTTCAACCCGTGCGACGCCACGTCGCACCCCGTGCCGCAGAACTTCACGACGAAGACGGGCAACGTCTTCGCCGACCACATCCAGGTCGGGTACGTGACCGCGTGCGCGCTCCACGGCGGCGTCGTCACGTGCTGGGGCGACCGCGAGTTCGGGCAATCGGGCGACGGCGCCGTCAACGGCCAGTTCGACCCGACCGTGATCGCGGGCCTGCCCGGCGGCGTCGCGCAGCTCTCGAACCTCTTCGGCACGACCGCCGTGGTCGACGCGAACGGCCAGGCGTGGGCGCTCGGCTGGAACGCGAGCGCGCAGGTCGGCGACGGCATGTTCGACGGCGCGAGCTGCCCCGGCGGCGGCGGCACCAAGTGCGTGACCACCGCGGTGCAGCTCGCGGGCCTCTCGAACCTCGCGAAGATCAGCTCGGGCCTGCAGTCGGGCGCGGCGCTCACGCGCGACGGCAGGATCCTCGTCTGGGGCAGCAACTACTGGGGAGAGCAGGGCCACGCGCCGGGCTCGAGCGGCGACCTCGACTGCGGCGGGGCCTTCTGCCACGCGGGCGTCGACGTCGTGACCGGCTTGCCGTAGCGTCAATCGTTGAGCGAGAACGGCGTGAACTTCGTGTCGGTGTCGAAGTAGTCCTCGCGCTCGGCGCGCTTCAGCCAGCCGACGACGGCGTACGTGACCGGCGTCATCACGACCTCGACGAGGATCTTGAAGAGCCAGTTGAACAGGATGACGCGCGTCACCGTGCCCGCCGTCCAGATGCCGGCGAACGCGATCGGATAGAAGATCACGCTGTCGATCCCCTCGGCGACGACGGTCGAGCCCACCGTGCGCGTCCAGAGCATGCGGCCCTTGGTCCAGATCTTCATCTTCGCGAGCACGTACGAGTTCGCGAAATCGCCGACCCAGAACGCGAGCGCGCTCGCCGCGACGATGCGCACGCTGTTGCCGAACACGACCTCGAGCGCGGGCTGCATCTTGAGGTTGAACGGCTCCGCCGCGTTCGGCGGCAGCGCGATGACGACCGTGCTCATGAGCGACGAGAACGCGAGCGCGCCGAAGCCCGCCCAGATCACCTTGCGCGCCTTCGCGTAGCCGTACACCTCGGTCAGGACGTCGCCGAGGATGTAGCTGATCGGGAAGAACAAGTTCCCCGCGCCGAACACGATCGGGAACCCGAGCGCGTCGATCGAGACGCTCTTGCCCGGCCCGATCATGTTCGAGCACAGCAGATCCGTGACGAACGCGGCCATCACGAGGTCGTAGTACTTGTACGTGCGGCCGCGCCGGGGGCTGGGCGGCGGCTTGCTCTCGGTCTTGCTCACGTGCCCGACAAGCAATCACGCGGCGCGCGACGTGACAACCCGGTCAGTGGTCGCGCGCGAGGATCTTTCGCAGGAGCTCGAGCGGATGAAACCCGCGCGCGTGATGCGCGGGTTCCTCGCCGGCGCGCTCGCCCTCGGCCGGTGCGGTCAGCTCATCGAGGAACCGCTCGACGGCGGGCGCGACGACGCCGAGCGGGTCGAGGCGATCGACGACGCCGCGCAGCGCGGCGAGCGCGGCGAGCCCCGCGTCGATGCCGAGCGGGATCGCGAGCGGCGCGGGCAGCGGGTGCAGGATGACCTCGCGCAGGGCGACGGCGCGCGTCCAGGCGCCGGCTTCGTCGTCGACGGCGAGCCTCCGCAGCGTGGCCGCGTCCGCGTAGCAGCCGAACGCGAGCGGACCCGCGCGATCCGTGACTGCGCGCTCGAGGTGCCGGTAGTCGCGCCCCCAGTCGCCGGACAAGAGGCCGAGATCGGCGCGCAGCTCGTCGGGTCCGAGCACGAGATCGAACCCGGCCGGCCCGCGCCGGAGCACGAGGCACGTGAAGAGCTCGCCGTCCTCGAACAGGCCGACCACCATCGACCGCCCGCGCGGACACACCGCGTCGAGCGAGCGAGCGACCATGTGCGGCGACGGGATCGGCACGCCGCGGAGGCGTCCCGGCCAGAGCTCGACGCGCCCGCGCGACAGCTCCTCGCGGGCGAGCGTCGCGAGGAGCAGCAGCTGCGCCGTCAGGTCGTCGCCGCGGCGCGCGCGCGCGCCGAACCCTTCCATGATCGCCTCGAGCGCGCCCCGCTCGAGCACGAGCGCCCAGCTCGCGTGGTGCCGGTGCGCGACCTCCTCGGCCGACACGGGGAACACGGCGCGCAGATCGTCGAGGCGCAACCGCCCGACGTGGGTGTGCACGAGCTTGATGAGCGCGCCCCCGTCGTGCACGGCGACGACGCCGCCCTTCGGACGTGACGGATCGCGCGGCTCCCCGCTCGCGCGGCGCGGCGTGAACAACGACAAGACGCGCCGCCAGTCGTCGGTCGTGAACCCTTCGAAGCGCACGTCGGCGGCGAGCACGCGGCGATACTACTTTCCTTCGGCGCGGTGCGCGCGCCTCGCTATCCTCCGCGAATGCGGAGCCACGGATGAAGGATCTCGGCGCGAAGCTCTTCACGTTCGCCGTGATCGCAGACTCGCACCTGAACCCGGAGGAGGACGTGTCGTCGTCGCCGTACGCGACGAACCGCCTCGCGAACGCCCGCGCGCGGACCGTGGTGCGGCAGCTCAACGCCGCGATGCCCGCGTTCGTGCTGCACCTCGGCGACATCGTGCACCCGGTGCCGAAGCTCGCGAGCTACGCCGACGCCGCCGCGCGCTTCCGCGAGCTCTTCGCGGAGCTCGAGCCGCGGCTGCTGCTCATCCCGGGAAACCACGACGTCGGCGACAAGCCGGTCGCGTGGGCGCCCGCCGGCATCGTGTGCGAGCCGTGGATCGCGCTCTACCGCGAGCACTTCGGGCCGGACTACCAGACGTTCGATTTCGGCGGCGTCCATTTCGTCTTGATCGACGCCCAGGTCCTCAACTCGGGCTTGCCGACCGAGGCCGCGCAGCGGGCGTGGCTCGAGGCCGACCTCGCCGAGCACCACGGCGAGCGCGTCATCCTCGCGACGCACTACCCGCCGTTCGTCGCAGAGCGCGACGAGCCGAGCAGCTACGACAACGTGGACGAGCCCGCGCGCTCGTGGCTCCTCGATCTGTGCGCGAAGCACCGCGTCGAGGCGATCTACGCGGGCCACGTGCACAACTTCTTCTGGGATCAGTGCGACGGGACCGACCTCGCCATCCTGCCGTCGACCGCGCTCGTGCGCGTGGACTACAGCGAGCTCTTCCGCGCGGCGCCCGCCGACGACGCCGAGCGCGGGCGCAACGACTATCCCAAGCTCGGGTACCTGCTCGTCGACGTGCACGAGCGCGGCCGCGTCGATCGACTGGTGCGCACGCACGGCGTCACGACGAAGAAGGCGGACGCCGCGTCGACGAAGCACCGGCTCACGCCGCTCTTCGGACCCGTCGCGTCGTTCGGCCTCGACCTCCGCCACCCGTGGGCCGAGCTCGTCGACATCCCGCCGAGCGGCGCGCTCGAGGATTTCGCGCGGAAGAGGGCGCGGAACGACTATCCCCTGCTCGCGATCCTCGAGCTCGGCGCGAAGGGCCTGCGCGTGCCCGTCGAGGATCTGGTCGACGCGCGCGTGCGCAGGCGCATGCGGCTCCTCGTCGATCGCGGACATCGCTTCACCGCCGTCACCTACGGCGTCCCCGACGCGCGCCTCGAGGCGGCGCTGGCCGAGCACCACGCG
>DASYCF010001220.1:0-5565 GCA_036500365.1 Byssovorax sp. | reverse complement strand
CAGGCGGAGACCGTGCGCGCGCCGGCGTCGACGAGCGCCTTGGCGGCGTGGGTCAGCGTGCCCGCGGTGTCGATGATGTCGTCGACGAGGATGGTGTCCTTGCCCTTGACCTCGCCGATGATGTTCATGACCTCGGAGATGTTGGCCTTCTCGCGGCGCTTGTCGATGATGGCGAGCGTCGCGTTGAGGCGCTTCGAGTAGGCGCGCGCGCGCTCGACGCCGCCCGCGTCGGGCGAGACGATCACGACGTCGTCGCCGTAGTTCTGGCGCAGGTGCTGATCGAGCAGCGCGGGCATCGCGAAGAGGTGATCGAAGGGGATGTTGAAGAAGCCCTGGATCTGCCCCGCGTGGAGGTCGAGCGAGACGATGCGATCGACGCCCGAGGCGACGATGAGATCGGCGACGAGCTTGCTCGTGATCGGCGTGCGCGGCGCGACCTTGCGATCCTGGCGCGCGTAGCCGTAATACGGGATGACCGCCGTGATCGAGCCGGCCGAGGCGCGCCGCAGCGCGTCCGTCATGATGAGGAGCTCCATCACGTGGTCGTTCACGGGCGAGCACGTGGGCTGCACCACGTACGTGTCGACGCCGCGCACGTTCTCCTCGATCACGCAGAAGGTCTCGCCGTCGGAGAACCGCGCGACGCGGGACTTGCCGACCGGGAACTCGAGGACCTGGCAGATCTCCTGCGTGAGTGCCGTGTGCGCGTTCCCGGAGAAAATACTCACCCTCTTGAACACGACGCACCTCCTCGGTGATCGGCGAAAACGCGCGGGCTCTAACAGCCGGTACTTGAGGGGTCAAGCATGACATACGCGCTTTGCATCCACACGCCGCCTCGCCTACGAACGTGACGGTGAGCGGTCGGATCGTCGTCATCGGCAACTTCGACGGCGTGCACCTCGGGCACCAGCGCGTGCTGCGCGCGGCCGCGGACGAGGCCGCCGCGCGGGGCCTCGGCGCCGCGATGCTCACGTTCTCGCCGCACCCGGCGCGCGTCATCGGGCGCGAGCCGCCCGCGACGCTCACGCGCCTCGCGCGGAAGCTCGAGCTCGCGCGCCGCGTCGCGCCGTCGATCGAGCCGATCGTGCAGCGGTTCGACGCCGCGTTCGCCGCGCAGTCGCCCCGCGCGTTCGCCGACGCCGTGCTCGCGCGCGACCTCGGCGCGGCGGTCGTCGTCGTCGGCAAGAACTTCCGCTTCGGCAAGGATCGCGCGGGCGACTTCGACGAGCTCGCGCGCCTCGGCGCCGAGCTCGGCTTCGAGACGACGAGCCACGATCTCCTCGCCGACGAGCGCGGCCGCCTCTCGAGCACGCGCGCGCGCCGCGCGATCGCGGCAGGTGATCTCGACGACGCGGCGCGCGTCCTCGGCCGGCCGCACATGATCGAGGGCCTCGTCGCGCGCGGCGATCAGCGCGGCCGCACCATCGGCTTCCCGACCGCGAACCTCGCCGACGTCGAGGAGGCGCTGCCCGCCAACGGCGTCTACGCGGTGCTCGTCGATCGCGTCGACGGCGCGCGCGTCACGGCGCTCGCGAAGGGCGTCGCGAACGTCGGCGTGCGGCCCACCGTCGGCCAGCAGCCGCGGCCGAGCGTCGAGGTGAACCTCTTCGACTTCGACGGCGACCTCTACGGCGCCGAGCTCCGCGTGCACGTCGCGCTCCGCCTGCGGGACGAGCAGCGCTTCGCCGGGCTCGAGGCGCTCAAGGCGCAGATCGCCCTCGACGCGGCCGCCGCGCGCGCCGCGCTCGGGAGCGCCGCTCCGCGCGACGGCGCGTACGGCTGACGGCGATACGTTCGGCGAGACACGAAACGCGCATTGCATGCTGATGCCCGACGAAGGCCAACGCGCCGCCGGGAGATGTCGGCTGTCGCGCGCGTACCGCGCACCACGTGACGCGCCGACGAGCGGTGATTTCGCGGCTCACGTGACGAATCTTCGTCGGTGCGCGGGCCGCGCGCCGAGTTCCGTCGCCCTCCGCGCGGCACGGCGCTCGCATCGCGCGTTTCCCACGAGCGCGTTTGTTTGGTAAGGGTCCGCTCGCCGGGAACCGCCGGCGCGTGGCCCGAGCGCCGCGCTCCCCGCGCCGTTCTCACGGCGCGCGCTGCATCAGGAGAATCGAAGTGACCAAGTCGAGGAAGCTCCGCGAGCGCTTGGCCGCCGAGGGACCGATCGTCCTCATCGGCGCGTACAACGGCCTCACCGCGAAGATCTGCGAAGAGGCGGGGTTCGAGGGTCTGTGGGCGTCGAGCTTCGAGACGAGCGCGACCTACGCGCTGCCCGACGCGAACATCCTCTCGATGGCCGAGAACCTCCAGGTCGCGAAGCTCGTGAGCGACGTGTCGACGCTGCCCGTCGTGGCCGACTGCGACAACGGCTACGGCAACGCGATCAACGTGATCCACTGCGTGCAGCAGTACGAACGCGCGGGCATCGCGGCGATCTGCATCGAGGACAACGTGTTCCCGAAGCGCTGCTCCTTCTACGCCGGGACGAAGCGCGAGCTCGCGAGCGTCGAGGAGCACGCCGGCAAGATCCGCGCGGCGAAGCAGACGCAGCGCGACAAAGACTTCGTCGTCATCGCCCGCACCGAGGCGCTCATCGCCGGCTGGGGCATGGAAGAGGCCCTCGTGCGCGGCCGCGCCTACGCCGACGCCGGGGCGGACCTCGTGCTGATCCATTCGAAGAGCAAGACGCCCGACGAGGTGATGGCCTTCGCGAAGGCGTGGGACCGCCCCCAGTGCCCGCTCGTCTGCGTGCCCACCATCTACAAAGAGACCAAGGTCGACGATCTCTACAAGGCCGGCATCAAGGTCTCGATCATGGCCAATCACATGCTCCGGTCCTCGATCAAGGCCATGTGCGAGACGGCGAAGATCCTCCGCAAGGAGGGCTACACGGGATCGGTCGAGTCGCACGTGGTGCCGCTCACGCGCGTGTACGAGCTCGTCGGCGTGCCCCAGATGAACAAGGACGAGGCGGCGTTCTTGCCGAGCAACGCGCCCGGCGTCACGGCCGTGATCCTCGGCGCCGGCGCGAGCCAGGGCCTCCTGCCGCTCACGGAGGAGCTCCCGAAGCCGATGCTCGACGTGAAGGGCAAGACGATCCTCGAGCGCCAGATCGAGGTCCTGAACGCCTGCGGCGTGAAGGAGGTCGCGGTCGTCCGCGGCTACAAGAAGGACGCGATCAAGGCGCCGAACATCCGCACGTACGACAACGACGAGTACGCGACGACGAACGAGGTGTGGAGCCTCTTCCGTGCAGGCAAGGAGCTCGCGGGTCCGTTCCTCTTCCTGTACGGCGACATCCTGTTCGAGCGGAGCCACCTCGAGAAGCTCCTCAAGAGCCCGGCCGACGTGTCGATCCTCGTCGATCGCGCCTGGGCCGAGGGCGAGCGCCCGGCGGACGGCCGCGGCGCGCCCGATCTGGTCGTCTTGAAGGACGCGCAGGAGGCGGGGTATCGCTTCGTCGGCGCCGAGGCTCCGCACAAGGTCGCCAAGGTCGGCCGCAAGATCGCGGCGAAGGAAGCGAACGGCGAGTTCGTCGGCATGGCGATGTTCACGGCCAAGGGCGCGCGCGCGCTGACCGATTGCTATCACCAGCTCGCCGAGGGGCCGAACAAGGGCGCGTTCCACGAGGCGGACTCGCTCCGTCAGGCGTCCTTCACCGACATGCTCCAGGAGCTCGTCGATCGCGGTCACGAGGTCGCCGCCCTCGACGTCTACAAGGGCTGGCTCGAGATCGACACGTTCGAGGACTACCGGCGCGCCTGGGCCCTGATCAAGGAGTAGCCATGTCGCACGCTGAGTCCGGACCGTCGCAGGCGGCGGCGTTCGTCGAGAGCTTGAAGGCGAACGGCTTCGACTTCTTCGCGGGCGTGCCGTGCTCGCTGCTCAAGGGGCTCGTCTCGATCCTCGACGGGGATCGCGCCCTCCGCTACGTGTCCGCCACGCGCGAGGACAGCGCGATCGGCATGGCCGCCGGCGCGTACCTCGGCGGCAAGAAGCCCATGGTGCTCCTGCAGAACTCCGGGCTCGGCGTGAGCGTCAACGCGCTCGCGTCGCTGTCGTCGATGTACGAGCTCCCGTGTCTGCTCGTGATCTCGTGGCGCGGCCAGCCCGGCCTGGCCGACGCGCCCGAGCACCTCATGATGGGCGAGATCATGCTGCCGATGCTCGACCTCATGAAGATCCCCCATCGCGTGCTGTCGACGAGCGAGCCGGTCGGCGCCGCGGTGAAGTGGGCGGCAGGCACGATGGCCGCGACGAACAAGCCGGTCGCGCTCGTCGCGCCGGGGGGGGTGCTCGCGTGACGATGAACAAGATCCAGGCGATCGAGGCGCTCGTCGCCGCGCTCGGCCCCGACGATCTCGTCGTGTGCTGCAACGGCATGATCGGCCGCGAGCTCTACACGGTGAAGGATCGGCCGCAGAGCTTCTACATGATCGGATCGATGGGCCTCGGCCTCTCGATCGGCCTCGGCCTCGCGCTCGCGCGGCCGAAGCGGCGCGTCGTCGTGCTCGACGGCGACGGCAACGTCCTCATGGGCATGAACGTGCTCGCGAGCGCGGCCAGCGAGCGTCCGGCGAACCTCACGCACGTCGTGGTCGACAACCACGCGCACGCCTCGACCGGCGGCCAGCGCACCATCAGCGACGAGATCCGCCTCGAGTCGGTGGCCGGCGCCGCCGGCTATCGCGCGACGCACCGCGCGATCGACGTCGACGGCTTCGCGTCCGCGCTGCGCGCCGCGCGCGCGCAGCCAGGGCCGGTCATGGTGCTCGGCGTGGTCGCGCCCGGCACCGTCAAGGGGATCGGACGCGTGCTGCAGACGCCCCAGGAGCTCGCCGCGCGCTTTCGCCTCGAGGCATGTCGATGAGGGCCATCCTGCTCGCCGCCGGCCGCGGCCGCCGCCTCGGCAAGGACCACCCGAAGTGCCTGCTCGAGGTCGCCGGCAAGTCGCTGCTCGAGCGCCACTTCGCCTGCCTGCCGGAGGCGGGGATCACCGCGCTCACGATCGTCGTCGGCCACCAGCAGGACCAGATCCGCGACGCCGTGACGCAGCTCGCGCCGAGCTTGCCCGTCGAGTTCGTCGTCAATCCGCAGTACCTCTTCGGGAGCCTCGTCTCGCTCCAGGTCTCCGCCGATCGACTCCTCGCCTCGGGCGGCATCTGGATGGATGCGGACGTGCTCTATCCGAGCAAGCTCCTCCGCCGCCTCGTCGAGTCGCGCCACCCGAACTGCATGCTCCTCGACGTCCGCTCGGACGAGAGCGGCGAGGAGATGATGGTCGGCGTGCGCGGCGATCGCTGCGTGAAGGTCGCGCGGCGCGTCGGCGAGGGCTGGGATCTCCGCGGCGAGACCGTCGGCTTCACGAAGGTCGACGCCGAGGGCGGCCGCCTCATGAAGCAGACGCTCGACGTCGAGGTCGCCGAGGGCCGCCTCGATCAGGAGTACGAGGGCGCGCTCGACAAGGTGTTCCCGATCCTGCCGTTCGGGTTCGAGCGCGTCGACGACCTGCCTTGGACCGAGATCGACTTCGAAGAAGACGTGACGAAGGCGAAC
>DASYCF010001219.1:0-6337 GCA_036500365.1 Byssovorax sp. | reverse complement strand
AGCCGCGCGTCGAAAGCGCACGCGATGGATGGGCAGCCCGTCCGCGATCGCGTGGATCTCGCGCGGGCTCCGCGCGCCGTACGGGTTCGCCGCCATGCGCGCGGCGCCAGGCGCGTCGCCCGCGGGCTCGAACGCGGCGTGCGCGGCGATCTGCGCCTCGTACTCGGCAGCGCGATCCTCGACGTCGGTCTGCACGAAGAGCTCGCCGCCGACGCGGAGCAGCCGCGCGATGCCCGCGAGCAGGCGCTCGCTCATCACGAGGCGCTTCGCGTGCCGCTTCTTCCACCACGGATCGGGGAAGTGCAGGTACGCGACGTCGACGCACGCGGCGGGCGTCAACCGCGCGAGCGCCTCGCGCGCGTCGGCGTTGATCACGCGCGCGCGCCCGCCGAGCCCGCGCGCCGCGAGCCGCTCGTCGACGAGCGCGGCCCACTTGAGGCGGATCTCGAACGCGAGGAGCAGCGCCTCGGGTCGCGCGACCGCGCGCTCGAACAGGAACCCGCCGCGGCCCGGCCCGATCTCGATCTCGATCAGTGCGTCGGACGGTGCGGCGGCGAAGAGCGAGCGGATCGGCACGTCGCCGTCGTCGGGCAGCCGCGGCGCGCGCGCATATGGGTGGTTCGCTCGCGGCCGAAAGCTCACGCGGCGCGGAGTAGCCGAGCGCGCGTCGACCCACAAGCGTGGGGTGCGCCGCTCGCGCCGTGATCTTGCGTAGGGTCCGATACCAAAGGCCAGGCGGCGTTCGAGGCCTCCAGTGTGTCGACGATAGCGACTGCGTCAGCGGCAGCTGCGTCCAGGATGCTCCTGCTCCGCCGGCTTCTGCCTGGACTTCACATGCAGGCGGCGGGGAACGAAGCCGCGCGCGATGCCGACCGACGCAGCGACTGAGGGCAGCTACTGGAGGCGCACGCCGGGGGCGACCTTGCGCGTCGTCTCCACGTGGTCGAGCGCCTCGGCGTCGATCATCAGGGTCGCGTTCGCGCCGCCGTCGACCACGTCCCACACCTTGCCCTGGTAGACGACCTGGTTCGACGGCGTGACGACGAGCGCGTAGGGGCCCGTCTCGCCGGTGTGCCACACCTGGCGCGGGGCCTCGTCGGCGGGGAACGCGTTCGGCGCCTCGGCGAAGCCGTTCGCGGGCGCGAAGCCGCCGATGGGGACGAAGCCGCCGTTGCTCCCGTCGCTCCAGCGCGGCGCGCGCGGCGCGGTCCACGCGACGGGCGCCTCGGTGCCGGGCGGCGCGAACACGAGCGCGGAGCCGCGCTCGAAGCTCACGAGGATGCGGTTCGAGCCGACCTCGAGCGCGACGCCGGGCGTCTTCTCCTCGAGCACGACCTCCTCGATCTGCTTGCCGGAGACGAGCAAGAGCTTGTGGTTGCCCGTGATCTCGCGGCTCCCCGACTCGACCTCGCGCCGGAGCGTGACCTTGGTCGACACGTAGAACTGGAGGTTCTTGAGGTCGGCGCTCGAGAGGTTGTGCCGATCGCGGAGCTCGTGCGTGAAGGGCACGTACGAGGCGCAGCCGGAGACGAACGCGAGCGAGGCGGCGAGGATCGGGAGCAGGTTCTTGGGCAGCATCGCCGAGAGAACGGCCTGGCCGACGCCCGCCTTACACCGCGTCCCGGCAGACACGCGCGTGGGCGCCGCGCCTCGCGCGCGACCAGAAACATGAGCGATTTCATGCGGCGCGTCGGTTGCGAAGGCTCGTGATGCGCCGCGCGGCGGCGCGAGGAGGACTCCGTGAAGACGATCACCTGCGCGCTGCTCATCGGGATGACGGTCGGTTCGTTCGGGTGCAGCGGCGGCGCGCGCGCCGTGCCGCCGAGCGTCGGCGAGCGCGCGGAGGTCGTGCCCGCAGCGCCCGCCCTCGCGCCGGCGGCGCCGACCGCCGCGCCTGACGTGGCCGCCGTGAAGCCGACCCCGGCGAAGGTGGCGCGCGCCGCCCGCTCGACCGATCATGCCTCGACGAAGCCCGTCGGCGGCGTCGTCGTGAAGCGCCTCGTCGTCGCGACCGGCGTCAAGAACCGTCAGCCCGAAGGCGTCGCGACGCTCTTCCGCCAGGCGGAGGTCGATCGCCTCTATGCGTTCGTCGAGGTCGACAACCGCTCGGGCGCCGCGAACGAGGTGCGCGTGTCGTTCGAACCGCCGGACGGGGGCGCCGAGCGCGGCGACGTCGAGCTCGCGGTCGGCGAGAGCCACGGCTGGCGGACGTGGGCGTACACGCGCGACGCGCGGCGCGTCGGCTCGTGGACGGCGATCGTGCGCGACGCCGACGGCAAGATCCTCGCGCGGACGCCGTTCGAGATCGCGCTCTGACGCGGCGCCTCGCCGTCGCAGCGACGACGACGCTTCATCGGTGAAAATCCTCGTGCACTTCTTTGGTTTGAGCTCAAACCATCGTCCGTGAAGATCCTCATCTCGGGCGCAGGCATCGCGGGGACCACGCTCGCTTACTGGTTGCTTCAACGCGGCTTCGAGCCGACCCTCGTCGAGGCGGCGCCCACGCTGCGCCGCGGCGGCTACGTGATCGACTTCTGGGGCTCCGGCTTCGAGGTCGCCGAGCGCATGGGCTTGGCGCCCGAGCTGCGCAAGCGCGGCTACGACGTCCACGACGTGCGGATCGTCGACGCGCGCGGTCGCGTGATCGGCGGCTTCCCCGTCGAGGTGTTCCGCGACGCGGCGCACGGCCGCTACGTGAGCGTGCCGCGCGGCGAGCTCGCGTCGATGCTGTGGGACGCGCTCGACGGCCGCGTCGAGACGCTCCTCGGCGACACGATCGTCGGCCTCGACGACGGGCGCGACGGCGTAGAGGTCCGGTTCGCCCACGCCGCTCCGCGCAGGTTCGATCTCGTCGTCGGCGCCGACGGCCTGCACTCCGCGGTGCGGCGCGTCGCGTTCGGCGACCAGGATCACGTCGAGAGGTACCTGGGCTGCTGCGTCGCGGCCTTCGAAGCGAGCGGCTATCGGCCCCGCGACGAGGACGTCTACGTCATGCACGTCGAGGTCGGCCAGCAGGTCGATCGCTTCAGCCTGCGCGACGATCGCACCATGTTCCTGTTCGTCTGGAGGGCCGCCGAGGGCGAGGACGAGGCGGCCGATCTCGCCGGCCGCAAGGCGGTCGTGCGCGCCCGGTTCGCGGCCACCGGTTGGGAGTGCCCGGCCATCCTCGACGCGATGGACGCCGCCGACGAGCTCTACTTCGATCGCATGAGCCAGATCTACCTGCCTCGCTGGTCGAAGGGCCGCGTCGCGCTCGTGGGTGACGCGGCCGCGTGCCCGTCGCTGCTCGCCGGTGAAGGATCGGCGCTCGCGATGGCCGGCGCGTACGTGCTCGCTGGTGAGCTCGCGAGCCACGCCGACCATCGGACCGCGCTCCAGCGCTACGAGGAGCGGCTGCACCCGACCTACGAGGCGAAGCAGCGCGCCGCCATCGGGTTCCTCGACTCGTTCGCGCCGCGCTCGCGGCTGTCGTGCTTCCTCCGCACCCGCGGCACGCGCGTCTTTTCCATCCCGTGGCTGGCCGGGCGACTCGTCCGCAGCTGGCTCGATCCGGTCGCGCTGCCCAACTACCCACCCCCCGATCGCGCCCGTCGACGCGAGGCGCCCTCGACCGACGGCGCCTCCGTCTGACCGAGCTACAAGAGGACGAAGTCCTCGGCCACGAACGCCTCTTCCTGGATCGCGTTGCGCGTCTCTTCGTCGCGCTTCACGGCGAGCACGTAGAGGTGCGCGAGGATGACGGGGTGGTCGTCGAGGAGGCCCATGAACTGCTCGGTGGAGAGGAAGAGCGAGACCGTCGGGTGCAGCGCGATCACGTCGGCCGTCGCCTGGCGGCGGAGGACCATGGCGACCTCGCCGACGACCTCGCCCGCGCCGAGCTGCGAGAGCACGAGGGGATCGCCGTCGCCCTCGCGCCGCACGACGGCGACCTCGCCCGACGCGATGAGGTAGAGGCCCGGCGGGCGCTCGCCTTGCGTGATGATGCGCTGGTTCGTTTCGAACACGCGCGTCGTGAAGCGCTCGACGAGCACGCCGCGCTGCGACGGCGCGACGACGCTGAGGATGTCGCTCGCGCGGAGCAGGTTCTCGAACATGCGCTCGCGGCAGTGGTTGGCGAGCTCGGTCGCGACCTCGGGGTGCTCGCCGACGATCTCGTCGAGCGCGTCGCGCTTGACCTCGATGACGATCGACGGGCGCACCGCCTGCACGCTCGCGACGCGCGGCGCCCGCGCGAGCAGCGCCATCTCGCCGAAGATCGCGCCGTTCGTGAGCCGCGCGAGCAGCACGGTCTCGTCGTTCTTGCGCCGGCGGACCTCGAGATCGCCGCGCGCGACGAAATACGCCTCGTTGCCGGCGGCGCCCTCCTCGATGATCGATCGGCCGTTCTTCACCCACGTCGACGTCGCCGAGGCGCAGAGCGATCGCAGCCCGTCGCGCCCCATCGCCGAGAAGAGCTGGAGCGGGGCGATGCGCGGCCGCGTGACGAGCGCGTCGAGCGTCGCCTTGGCGGCCTCGACGATCCGCGTCACCTCGCGAACCAGCGCCGCGCCCGACAGCGCGCTCGGGAGGGCGACGAAGCTGTCGTCGTCCGGGAGCGGCGGAGGCGGCGGCGCGCCGAGGCCGAGGCGCGGCGAGCCCTTGCAGAACGAGTCGGCGATGACGTCGAGCTTGCGCTCGCCCTCGCCTCCGAAGCGCGAGAGCTCGTGCGCGGACGCGACCGCGAGCGGGAGGTTCTCGACGTCGATCGCGCGCTCGACGGCGACCTCGCACGCGACGCGCGCGACCTCTCGATGGCCGAGCTCGCCGAGCAGCCGGCCGACGAGGCAGAGCGCCGTCGGCATCGTCGGGTCACGCTCGACGATGGCGGCGGCGACGCGCAGCGACGCGTAGAGCTCGTTCGTCATCGCGAGCGTGAGCGCGGTGTCGATGGGCGCCTCGCCCGCGGCCGCCTTCGACGCGCCGGGGAAGGCAGGCGGTCCGAGTCCCATGGCGCCCGCGTGTATATCACGTGCCCCCGCGGCGACGCGGGCGGGTCTCGGCTACCTGCGGGCCCCGTTTTCGCGTAAAGGGGTGCCTCGCGCGCAGCACGGCTCGGGGTCCGCCGGGTGGGCAAGCCCCGCAAAAACCGAGCCCCCGCGCGCCTTTCGCCTCTTTCTCACCTCGAGGTCTTCATGAGCAGCAAGGTTCGCATCGCTTCGATGCTGCGCGGTCGTTTCTCCGCGTACGTGGCCGCCGGCGCGATTTTGGCGGGATTCGGCGCAGCCGAGGGCTGCGGCGGCGACAGCGCGCAGACGAGCTCGACGAGCCCGGGCGGGGGCGAGCCCACGAGCACGGCCACGAGCCCGACGACGAGCACCGGCTCGCCCACGACGGCGACGACGAGCACCGCGACCGCGAGCGGCGGCGGCGGCATGAGCTCCGGCACGTCGAGCGGCGGCGGCGGCAACGCCGGCGGCGGCATGCCGGGCGCGCGCTGCGGCGACGGCCACGTCGACCCCGGTGAAGAGTGCGACGACGGCAACATGGTGAGCGGCGACGGCTGCGAGAACAACTGCACGAAGACGCCGACGACCGTGATGTGCAAGAACCTCACGGCCGGCCCGACCACGTGCGCGGTCACCGCGGGCGACGCGGGCAAGTTCATCGAGGGCGAGATCCTCACGCCCGACGCGACGTTCGTCGGCGGCGGCGTGCTGGTCGACCCGACGGGCGTCATCACGTGCGTCGGCTGCGGCTGCGACAGCACGGGCGCGCCGACGGCGGCGGCCGCGGCCAGCGCGACGCACATCACGTGCGCGACCGGCGTCGTGTCGCCGGGCCTCATCAACACGCACGACCACATCACGTACACGCAAGACGGCCCCTACAACGACACGGGAGAGCGGTACGAGCAGCGCCACGACTGGCGCGAGGGCAAGAACGGCCACCACAAGATCACCTCGGCGGGGAGCGCGACGGACGACCAGATCCGCTGGGGCGAGCTCCGCTTCTTGATGGGCGGCGCGACGTCGACCGTCGGCTCCGGCAGCGCGACGGGCCTCCTGCGCAACCTCGACAAGCCCGACCCGGCCCAGGGCGGCCTCATGCAGACGCCGGTCGACTTCGACACGTTCCCGCTCGGGGACTCGAACGGCACGCAGCTCGCGAGCGGGTGCGCGTACCCGTCGATCGTGACGCCCGCGTCGATCGCGTCCGACGACGCGTACTTCCCGCACGTCGCCGAGGGCATCGACCAGTACGCCGAGAACGAGTTCCAGTGCCTGAGCTCGGCCGACCCGACGCACGACGTGTGCGTCGACAAGAGCGCGTTCATCCACTCCGTCGGCCTCACGGCGAA
>DASYCF010001218.1:0-8923 GCA_036500365.1 Byssovorax sp. | reverse complement strand
AGACGGTCGACGCCTGGCCCGCCCCGGCGAGGCGGATGCGGTCGTCGAAGCGCGTCGCCGCGACCTCGCCGAAGAACAGCGCCCCGGCGGTCGTGAACGCGCGGCTCGTCGGCGTGCGGAGCAGCGCGCGCGCCTCCTCGTCGCCGCCGGCGAGGTCGTAGGCCGTGACGTATTGGCCTTGCCACGGCAAGAACGCGTAGCCGTCGACGACCGCGGGCACGCCGATGGCGGCCGCGTCCTCGATCTGGCGGATGACGTGGCCGTCGCGCGTGACGGCGAGGACCACGCTCCCGGCGCCGCTCCTCGCCGCGATCGAGACCACGGTCGTCTTGCCGTCGTCGCCGACGCCGCGGAGCGCGCCCTCGGCGTCGCGCTGCCAGAGCTCCTTGCCGGTCACGGCGTCGAGCGCGAACAGCCGACCCGCGCCGAGCCCGACGACGACCGTCCCCGCGACCGCGGGCCGCGAGTCGAGCGCGTGCTTGAACGACCAAGCGGCGCCTCCGTCGAGCGGCAGACCGAGCAGCGTCTCGGGCCCGGCGACCGCGACCGCGACGTCGGCGCCGACGGGGATGATCACCTTCGCGAGCTTCTGCTCGAGCTTGCCGATCGCGACGCCGTCGTCGCTCTGCCACTGCGCCTCGAACGCGGCGCCCTGCGTCTGCCCGCCGCCGCAGCCGGCGACGATCGCGACGAGGACCGCGACGCGGGCTGGAGCCCGTGCGCTCACGGCGACGTCCTCGCGCGGAGCTGCGAGCCGCATCGCCGCGGTCTACCTCGCGGCTCCGTCGGCGAAAAGTTTCGGCGATGACGCCGCGCCGCGCGAAACGGCGGCGCGACTTGGCTATGCTCCGCCGAGCGATGCCGCTGCCCGCGTTGCCACGCCACGCGATCGAGGTCGTCTCCGAGCAGCGCGAAGGGGAGGGCGGCTTCTCGCACCTGCGCCGCGTGACGATGCGCGTGCGCTACGAAGGCGGCGGCGAGAGCGACGCGTTCGTGTACGACGCGCTCGGCCGCGAGCGCCTCGACGCGACGGTGATGGCCGCGCACTACGTCGAAGGCGGGCGCCGCTTCGTGTACCTGCGCACCGCGCTCCGCCCGCCGCCGTTCCTCCGCCCGATGGAGGCGCGCCCCGTGCCCGAGAGGGCGAGCGTCGGCGGCCTGTGGGAGCTCCCGGCCGGCCTCGTCGAGGCCGACGAGCGCTCGCCCGAGGGCCTCGCTCGATCGGCGGCGCGCGAGATCGGCGAGGAGCTCGGCTTCACCGTCGCGCCCGAGGAGCTGCGCGCGCTCGGGCCGTCGACGTTCCCCGCGCCGGGCATCATCGGCGAGCGGCACTTCTACTTTCACGTCGAGGTCGACCCTCGTACGCGCGCGCAGCCGACGCTCGACGGCTCGCCGCTCGAGGTCGGCGCGAAGATCGTCGCGATCCCGCTCGACGAGGCGATCGAGCTCACGCGCCTCGGCGAGATCGAGGACGCGAAGACCGAGATCGCGCTGCGCCGGCTCGCCGAGCTCCACCTCGGAGCACCCAAGTGACGTCGAAGGCTCCGCGCAGGCGCCCGAGCGGCGCGCGCGCCGCGGCGACGCGGATCGCGCTCGTCATCAAGCGCTCGCAGTGGCGCGTGCAGCTCGAGGAGAAGAAGGACGGCCGCCTCGCGCGGCTCGTCGACGCGAACGACGCGTCGGTCGCGGCGCTCCGCGCCGCGCACGAGCAGCACGAGCGGACCGTCGCCGAGGTGCGCGACGCGCTCGAGGCCGTCGGCGCCGAGGTCGCGTTCGTGAAGCGCGCGGGCGAGACGTTCGACTCGCGGGGCCTCGATCTCGTGGTCACCGTAGGCGGCGACGGCACGCTGCTCGCCGCGTCGCACAGCGTGGACTCGGTGCCCGTGCTCGGCGTGAACAGCGCGCCGCGCCACTCGGTCGGCTTCTTCTGCGGCGTGAAGAGCGGCCACGTCCTCGCCGCCGTCGAGCGCGCCGTGCGCGGCGAGCTCCGGCCGACCGTGCTCACGCGCATGAAGGTGTGCGTGAACGGCCAGGTCGTCGCCGCGCGCGTGCTGAACGACGCGCACCTCTGCCACGCGTCACCCGCCGCCACGTCGCGCTACGTGATCGAGCTCGACGGCGAGATCGAGAAGCAGAAGTCGAGCGGCTTCTGGATCGGCCCGGCGGCCGGCTCGACCGCCGCGCAGCGCTCCGCGGGCGGGCGCGTGCTGCCGCTCTCGTCGCCGAACCTGCAGCTCGTCGTGCGCGAGCCGTACGCGCCGCATGGCGAGAGCTACGCGATCCTCCGAAGGCTCGTGAAGCCCGGCGAGACGCTCGTCGTCCGCTCGAAGATGCACGACGCGAAGCTCTTCTTCGACGGCCCCGACGCCTCGTTCGACGTGGGCTACGCAGACCTCATCGAGTTCACGAGCGCCGCCCCATCGCTGACCGTCCTCGGCCTCACGTCGAAGCGCAAATGGGGCGCCACGTAGCTACGGCGCGAGGACGCTCTTCAGCTTCGCGATGATGAGGTCGAGCGCGACCCGGTTGTTGCCGCCCTCGGGGATGATCAGATCGGCCCAGCGCTTGGACGGCTCCACGAACTGGAGGTGCATCGGTCGGACGGTCTTGTAATACTGCTCGCGCACCGATTCGAAGCTCCGGCCGCGGTGCTCCATGTCGCGGCGGATGCGGCGGAACACGCGGATGTCGGCGTCGGTGTCGACGAAGATCTTCATGTCGAGGAGCTCGCGCACGCGCGCGTCGACGAACACGAGGATGCCCTCGACGATGACGACGGGCGCGGGCGCGAGCGGGCGCGCCTCGGCCTCGCGGCGGTGCGTCTTGAAGTCGTAGCGCGGCACGTCGACGGGCGATCCGCCCTTCAGCGCGCGGAGGTGCTCGACGAGCAGCTCGATCTCGAGCGCGTCCGGGTGATCGAAGTTGAGCAGCGCGCGCGCCTCGGGCGGCAGATCGGGTCGGTCGCGGTAGTACGCGTCGAACTCGAGCGTCGCGACGGCGGAGGCGGGCAGCGCGGCGGCGATCGTCTTCGAGACGGTCGTCTTGCCGGAGCCGGTCCCGCCGGCGATGCCCACGACGAGCGGACCCACGGACGCCCCATACCACGGCTGCCCAGGGCGGCGCCCAACGCGATGCGAGCGCGCGCCGAGGCTACTCCCGATGCGCGTTTCCGACCGATGTCCACGCCTTCGCGCTCGCCCTCCGCCGCGCGCTCTGCAAGGACGAGCGTCGTGGCTCTGGTCCCGCGCGCCGCCGCGCTCGCCCTGTTCGTCGTCCTCCCGCTCGCCGCGTGCGGGTCGGGGCCCGAGCTCGTGCACGACGCGCCCGCGCCCGCGCCCGAGGGTGCGCCGCTGCGTTCGCCGGTCGAGTTCGCGTCGATCACCGACCCGGCGGCGCGGTCGCGGGCGATGTTCCTCGAGGCGAGCCGCGTGCTCCTTCACCCGCGCTGCGTGAACTGTCACCCCGCCGGCGACTCGCCGACGCAGGGCGATCACCTGCAGCTCCACGACCCGCCCATCGCGCGCGGCGCCGACGACGACGGCGTGCCCGGGCTCGGCTGCGCGACGTGTCACCAAGATCGCAACGTCGAGCTCGCGCGTGTCCCCGGGGCGCCGAAGTGGAAGCTCGCGCCGCGCGTGATGGCGTGGGCCGGCAAGAGGCCGCCCGAGCTCTGCGCGCAGATCAAGGATCCGAAGCGCAACGGCGGCCGCACGCTCGCCGCCATCGTCGATCACGCCGAACACGACGCCCTCGTCGCCTGGGGCTGGCAGCCGGGCTCTGGACGCGTGCCGGCGCCCGGCTCCCAGGCGACGTTCGGCGCGCTGATCGACGCGTGGGTGAAGGACGGCGCCGTGTGCCCGCAGGAAGGAGACAAGCCGTGACCCTGCACCTCGACGTGAACGGGCAAGCGCGCGACGTCGACCTCGACGAGGACACGCCGCTCCTCTGGGTCGTGCGCGACGCGCTCGGGTTGACGGGCACGAAGTTCGGCTGCGGCGAGGCGCTCTGCGGCGCGTGCACGGTGCACCTCGACGGCGAGCCCGTGCGCGCGTGCGTCACGCCGGCTCGCCGCGCCATCGGCAAGCGACTGACCACGATCGAAGGTCTGTCCGCCGACGGCGCGCACCCGCTCCAGCGCGCGTGGGTCGAGCTCGGCGTGCCGCAGTGCGGGTTCTGCCAGGCCGGGCAAATCATGACCGCCGCGTCGCTCCTCGCGAAGCGGCCGAAGCCGACCGACGTCGAGATCGATCAGGCCCTCGGCGGCAACCTCTGTCGATGCGGCACCTACGTGCGCATCCGCGCGGCCGTGAAGCGCGCGGCGGGGGTGTGATCGTGCACGGCGAAGCGCGCGTCCTCGTCCCGCGTCGATCGTTCCTCGCCGCGCTCGGCGTCGCCGCGGGCGGCCTCGCGCTCGGCTCGTTCGCGTCGGCGCAGCCGAAGCCGCCCGCGCCGAAGGGCCTCGCGCCGAGCGCGTTCGTGCACGTCGCCGCCGACGGCACCGTCACGATCGTGTGCGCGCGGTCCGAGATGGGGCAGGGCGTGCGGAGCTCGCTGCCCGCGCTCATCGCCGACGAGATGGGCGCCGACATGGCGCGCGTGAAGATCGTGCAGGCCGACGGCGACGCCGTGTACGGCGATCAAAACACCGACGGGTCGCACTCCGTGCGCGGCCACTACAAGGAGCTCCGGCAGGTCGGCGCGACCGCGCGCGCGATGCTCGTGCTCGCCGCCGCGAACCGCTGGCGCGTGAAGCCCGCCACGTGCGAGGCGAAGGATCACGTCGTCGTCCACGCGCCGACCAAGCGCGAGCTCGGGTTCGGCGCCCTCGCCGACGACGCCGCGCGCCTGCCCGTGCCGAAGCCCGAGGCCGCGCCGCTCAAGCGCAAGGATCAGCTGAAGCACGTCGGCAAGGAGCTGCCGCTCGTCGACGGGTTCGCCATCGTGACGGGGCGCGCGATCTTCGGCGCCGACGTCGTGCTGCCGGGCATGCTCACCGCGGTGATCGCGCGTCCGCCGGTGCCCGGCGGCAAGGTCGCGAGGTTCGACGCGTCGCGCGCGCTCGCGATCGCCGGCGTGAAGCGCGCGCTCGAGCTGCCGGCGATCAAGAAGCCGTTCGCGTTCCAGCCGCTCGGCGGCGTGGCGGTCGTCGCGACGAGCACGTGGGCCGCGCTGAAGGGCCGCGCCGCGCTCGACCTCACGTGGGACCTCGGCGACAACGTCGTCTACGACTCCGACGCATACAAGGAGACGCTCGCGAAGACGGTGAGCGCGCCGTGCAAATCGGTGCGCGAGGTCGGCGACGTCGACGCCGCGCTCGCGAAGGCGGCAAGGCGCGTCGAGGCCGTCTATCACACGCCCCACCTCGCCCACGCGTCGATGGAGCCGCCCGTCGCCGTCGCCCACGTCACGAAGGACCACGCCGAGGTGTGGGCGCCGACGCAGGACCCGCAGACCGCCCGCAAGGAGGTCGCGAAGGCGATCGGCCTCGACGAGTCGAAGGTCACCTTGCACGTGACGTTCCTCGGCGGCGGCTTCGGTCGCAAGTCGAAGCCCGACTTCATCGTCGAGGCGGCGCTCGTGTCGAAGGCCGTCGGCGCGCCCGTGCGCGTGCAATGGACGCGCGAGGACGACGTGCGCCACGATTTCTATCACTCGACCAGCGCGCAGCGCTTCGACGCGGGGATCGACGCCGCGAACAAGGTCGTCGCGTGGCGGCACCGCACGGCGTTCCCGCCGATCGGCTCGACCTTCAGCGACACGTCGATCTCCGGCCCGGGCGAGCTCCAGCAGGGCGTGCTCGACGTGCCGCTCGCGGTGCCCAACGTGCGCTGCGAGAACGGTGAGGCGAAGGCGCACGCGCGCATCGGCTGGCTGCGCTCGGTCGCGAACGTCTACCACGCGTTCGCCGTGCAGAGCTTCTTCGACGAGGTGGCGCACGCGCGCGGCAAGGACCCGAAGGAGAGCGCGCTCGAGCTCCTCGGCCCGCCGCGCGTCGTCACGCCCGCCGAGCTCGGCGTCGCGAAGGTGCCGAACTACGGCGCGCCGCTCGACGAGCACCCCATCGACACCGCGCGCCACCGCCGCGTGCTCCTCCGCGCGTGCGAGCTCGCGCGCTGGGACACGCGAAGGCAAGACGGCCGCGCGCTCGGCCTCGCCGTGCACCGGAGCTTCTTGACCTACGTCGCCGTCGTCGCCTCGGCCGTGAAGCGCGCGGACGGCGGCGTCGCGATCGACGAGGCCTGGATCGTCGCCGACGCCGGCACCATCGTGAACCTCGAGCGCGTGCGATCGCAGCTCGAGGGCGCCGTGATCTTCGGCCTCGGCATCGCCCTGTACGGCGAGATCACGATGAAGAAGGGCGTCACCGAGCAGGGCAACTTCCGCGCGTACAAGATCGCTCGCATCGCCGACGCGCCGCGCGCCGTGCACGTCGAGGTCATCGAGAGCGACGCGCCCTCGGGCGGCGTCGGCGAGCCCGGCGTCCCGCCCGTCGCGCCGGCGATCGCGAACGCGGTCTTCGCGCTCACCGGCAAGCGCGTCCGCGACCTGCCCATCGCGCGTGCGTTCGCGTAGCGAGGCGACAACGCCTCCTTCTTCACCGCGCTCCCGCGACCACGGCGGAGCTGCTTCGAGGCGTCTCGGTCTTCTGCCGGTGGAACGCGTGACCGCAGACCTCACCCCCTGCTCCGGTCTGCGCGCTCCCCCATGTTGGATCATCGACCTGCCGTATCGCCATGTTGCGTACGACGCGTGAGAGGCCCGGCGTTCGGCGCCGGCGTCGAGCGCAACCAGCCGTGCTAACCACGACGCATGGGGTCGCGCCCTGCCGCCGTCACCTTGGCCATGTTCGTCGCGCTCGCGGCCGCGTGCGACGAGCCGAAGGGAACCTGGGCCACACCGACCGGCGCCGCGTCCTCGCGCAAGGCGGCTCCCGGCGGGGCGAGCGCGCGCGCGGCGCCGACGGCGAGCGCGACGAAGGCCGAGCACGTCGAGCTCCAGCGGTTCCGCCTCACGAGCGGCGTCGAGAGCCGCGAGCCCGTCGACGAGCTCGGCGCCGCGGGCGCAGGTCAACGCGTCTACGCGCACGCCGCGCTCCGCAACCGGACCGGCGCCGCGCGCCGCGTGAGCCTCGTCTTCCTCGTCGACAACGAGGAGCGCACGACCGTCGATCTCGAGGTCGAGCCCTCTTGGTCGTGGCGCACGTGGGGCTACGTCACGCTCCGCGCGGGCGACGAGAAGGCGACGCTCAAGGTCGAGCTCCGCGACGACCAGGGCGAGCTCCTCGCCGAGCGCAGCGTGCCGATCGAGGCGAAGCCGTCGACGAAGCTCCGTTGATCGCGCTAGGTCGCCGCCGCGCGGAGGGCGCGGGCGGCGCGCGTGCGCGGCCAGACGATCGCGCGCGCGTCGACGAGCCGCCGATAGGCCTCCAGCGCCGCGTGGAACGCTCGCGCGAACCTCGACTCCGTCGGATCGAAGCCCTCTTCGAACGAGAGATGCTCGAGGTGGAGCCGCTCCTCGGCGCGATCCATGCGCGGCTCGATTCGACCGACGAAGGCGTCACGGAACAAGATGGGAAGCACGTAGTAGCCCCAGCGCCGCTTCGACTCGGGCGTGTACACCTCCCATTTGTAGTCGAAGCCGAAGAGGCCCTCGAGGAGGCGCCGGTCCCACAGCAACGGATCGAGCGGTGCGATGAACGCCACGCCGCCCGCGCTCCGCCTCGCGCTCGAGGTGCGCTCGACGATCGGGAGCTCCTCGGTCAGCACGTAGCGCGGTCGCTTGAGGCCCTCCACGCGGACCTCGGTGATCGCGCCGGAGTCGATCAGCGTCGACAGGCTCTTCGCGCGCGCCGCCGCGTCGCCGAGGCCGAGGACGAGCTCGGACGCGCCCGAGGCGCCCATGAGGCCGACGCCGCGGTGGCGCGAGAGCAGGCGATGCGCGCGCGCCTCGTCGACGGTGACGCGCGCGTCGAGGTGCTGGCCCGGGAAGAGCCGCGACGCGCGGTCGAACGCGCGCTTCGCGCCGTCGCGCCGCGCGATGCCGACGTGGCCCGCTTCGAAGAGCGCCTCGAGCACCGCGCGACCCTCGGGCGTCGGCCCCCAGTGCCAGTCGATGCGCGCGCTCATGTCCTTGAACGCGTCCGTCGTCAGCGGCCCCTCGGCGTCGAGGCGCGTGAAGACGAGCTCGACCGCGGCGGCGCGCGCGCGGAACACCCGCTCTTCGTAGCGCGCCGCCGCGCGCTCCCACGAGACGCGGTGATAAGGCATATCCTCGATCGGGAGGATGTTGAGCGACTTGTTGTACGCCTCGAAGAGGCGACGATCGCCCGGCGCGCCATAGAGCAGAGCCTCGCAGTCGCCGACGCGATATCCATCGATCCGCGCGTGCAAGACGAGGTCATGGCTCTTCGCGCCCGGGTAGACGAGCGGATCGAACTGGAGCGAACCGAGGCGGCGGATCACCTCGAGGACCGACGCCGGTGAGCGCGGGAGGGCGCGGGGCGGCGCGAGCAGGTGACGCGCGACGACGAAGCGGCGCGCGTGCGCGGCCGAGAGCTCGAGCTTCACTTCTTCCCGCGCGTGAGGCCGTGCGCCTTGATGAGATCGTTCAAGTGCGATCGCGCCATGCCCGCGCGCCGCGCCGTCTCGCTCACGTTCCAGCCGGTCTTCTCGAGCGCCTCGCGGAGGAAGCGCGACTGGAACCGGCGCATCGCGTCCTCGTACGTGTCGGCGTCGGCCGACGCGCTCGCGTCGCCCGCTTGGTCGGGGAAGACGTGGCGCGGCTCGATCGTCTGCGCGCCCTCGCTCAGCGCGACGGCCCAGCCGCGCTGCACGGCGTTCTCGAGCTGCCGCACGTTACCGGGCCACGCGCCCTCGCCGAGCGCGATCTTCGCCGCGCGCGAGAGCGGGATCATGTGGCCGTG
>DASYCF010001217.1:0-8116 GCA_036500365.1 Byssovorax sp. | reverse complement strand
CGCCGACTTCTCCGTCGACGTCGAGCGGCCGCCCGCCGCGATGCACGACGACAGGCCGCGCGACGACGATCAGGACGCGCGGACGAAGAGCGCCGCCGGCATCGCCGTCCTCACGCGGTGCGGGGCCGAGCGGGCCGCGCTGACGCGCGCCGTGATCGAGATGACGACCGGGCGCGCCGCGCTCGAGATCCTCATCGTTCGCGGCGAGCGGCCGCCGCCCGACCTCGACGAGCTCGTGCCCGAGCGCGCGCTCGGCCCCGTCGCGCTCCGGGCCGACGCAGGCGGTCCCATCGAGCCCGGTCCGCTCGCGCCGCGCGTCGCTCGCGCGATCGCCCGCGCGAAGGCCGACGGCGCAGCCAGGATCACGCGCACCTCCCGCCTGGCGAACGCGAGCGGCGCGGGGCGCTTCGACCTCAAGCTCCCGGACGGGTGCCATCGCGTCGAGCTGTTCGCCGAGGTGCCGACGAAGGTGCCGCGCCGCGCGACCGACGTCGACGCCGAGGCGCACGAGATCGAGACGGGCCGCCTGCTCGCCCGCGATCACGCCGACGTGCCCGACGCGCGCCTCGACTTTTGCCTCGGCGAGACGTCGCGCGTCGAGGTGCCGTTCCTCGGCGCGTCGGGGGCCGTCGAGGTCGCGCTCACCGACGCCATCTTCCCGCTGCCGGCGCGGCTGCCCGAGCGCTTCGGCGCGCGCGCCCGCGCCGGACTCGCGTGGACGCTCCACAAACGGCACGCGCCCGCGCCGCTCGAGGCGCCCGTCGCGACCGTGATCGGCGCGCAGGGCCTCACCGAGCTGTCGCTCGAGGTGGAGCCCGGGCGCTGCTACCTCGCCGCGGTCGCCGTACGCCGCGGCGACGCCCGCGCCATCCGCCTCGCGGTCGAGGTCGAGGAGCGACACGCGCACGACGACGTCGAGGCGCACGCCGACGCCGCGTCGGTGACGTTCTGCAGCGAGGCGGCGACGCGCGCGCGCGCGGCCGTCGAGGTGCGCGGCGCGTCGGCCTCGTGGGTGCTGCTCGCGTGGCCGCTCGGGCCGACGCCATGACGCGCGCGCCGCCTGCGAGCGCCCCCCGCGAGCGCGGAGTCGCTGCCGTCGCCCTCGGCGCGCTCGTCGCCCTGTCCGCGGCGGCGTGCGTCGAGCCCCACGCGGCGCCTCGACCGGCCGCTGCTGCGCCCCCCAAGTCGAGCCACATCGAAGGCGCCGCGTGGCTCACCGCCGACGCGACGCGCGCGCAAGCCCTCGGCGCGGGGCAGCTCACCGTGCTCGGCGCCGACGTCGCGTCCGAGGGAGACCGCGTCGGCGCGTTCGTCGAGCTCGAGCCGAACGCTTGCCTCCTCGCGATCACGCGGAGCTCGCCGCAGGTCATCGACGCGGACCTGTTCGCCTACGAAGAAGACGGGACGCCGTTCGCCGCCGACGAGTCGCCCGACGCGCAGGCCGCGCTGCTCCTCTGCTCGCCGACGCCGAGGCGCCTCTACGTGCTCGCGCGCGTGCTCACGGGCGCCGGCGTCGTCGCCGTCGGCGTGCTGCCCGTGCCGAAGACGGCCGAGGCCGCCGTGAAGCACGCGTTCGCGCCGCGCGCGCACGGCGACGACGACGCGAGCCGCGCCGAGGGCTTCCCCGGGCTCGAGGGCCGCGTGCGCGCGCGTCGCGCCGCGCTCGGCGGTCGCTGGGACGAGGTGCGCCGCTCGTCGCTCCCGCTCGAGGCGCGGGCCTCGACGCGCTTCTCCGCCGGCGTCGAGGCGGGTCGATGCCTCGACGTGTTCCTCGCCGCGTCCGAGGAAATCACGACGCTCGATCTGACGGTCGAGGACGGGCAGGGGCGCATCGTCGCCGCCGGCAAGCCCACGGGACGCGATCGCGCGGTCGTCCTCTGCTCGAGCGCGCCGAAGCAGCTCGACTTCGTCATCCGCACGCGCGCGACGCAAGGGCAGGTCGCCGTGTCGCTCGCGCGCTCGCAGCCCGGCGGGGACGCGGAGCTGCCCGCGTCGATCCGCGCCGTGCACCTCACGCCGCCGAGGGATCTCGCGGCCGCGCGGGCCGCGCTCGACAGGTCGCTCCGCGCGCGTGGGTACGGGCCGGGGCGCCAGATCGCGCTCGGCGTCGCGCGGACGGGCGTGCGCACGAGCACCGGCGTCGACCTGCCGCGCGGATGCGCGCGCGTCGACGTCGTGGTCGGGAGCCCGTTCTCGGAGCTCGCGGCCGCGCTGTGGGACGAGAAGGGCGGCATGATCGGCGACGTGCGGTCCGGCGGCGCTGCGGCGCTGTTCGCATGCGGCCCGGGCGGCGCGGCGCGCCTCGATTTCGAACCGCTCGATACGGGAGGCCCGTTCGCCGTCGAGATCCGCGCCGAGCACGCCGCTCCGCCGCCGCTCGTCTCGCACCCGATCGCCGCGGCTCGTCTGCTCGGCCGGGTCGCTGCGAGCGGGCGCGAGGTCGTCGTCGACGCGTTTGCCGACGCGCGCGTGCTCACGCTCGAGCCAGGCGCGCTCAAGAGCGTGCCGCTCGTCGCGCCCGCGAACGGCTGCGTCGAGGTGTTCGCCGCGATCGACGCGGGCGGCGCGGGCCTCGATCTGCGCACGCTCGAGGCCGGCGCGAAGGAGGGCGACGTGGCGCGCGCGCGCTTCGTCACGGTCAACCGCCTGTGCGGCGGCGCAAACGGCGCGCGCGGCGTCGCCGAGCTCCGCCTCGACGCCGGCAAGGCCGACGCGCTCGTGTGGACGCAGAGCTCCCCCTGAGGCCCGCCGCGGGTGGGAGCCCGCGGGCCACGACGCGCGTTCGCGGCCACGGCCGCGGCTCGCGGCCTCAAGGGTTCGACAGCCGAGCCGGCGCCTGAGCCCGCGCCCGAGCCCGAGCCCGAGCCCGCACCCGAGCCCGAGCCCGCACCCGCGCCCGAGCCCGCGCCCGAGCCCGCACCCGGGGCCGAGCCCGCGCCCGAGCCCGCGCCCGAGCCCGAGCCCGAGCCCGAGCCCGCCCCCGAGCCCGAGCCCGAGCCCGAGCCCGAGCCCGCGCCCGAGCCCGCGCCCGAGCCCGAGCCCGAGCCGCCGGGGCTGTCAGCGAAGAGGGAAGGCGGCGAGGAAGGCGCGGTGGAGGTCGAGCGACGGATCCTCCGCGAGCTGCTTCGGGCGATAGCCCGTCGTGATGGCTTCGAGGGTCACGACGCGGCCGTCGACGCGAAAGCGCGCGCGGAGGTCCTTGTGGGCCAGCGTGAAGCGGCCGTCGTTGTCGGCGCGGATTCGCTTGTAAGCGTGGGGGCGCGGGCTCGCCTCGAGCACCGCGGCGATGGGAACGAGGTCGACGCCGCGCGCCTCGAGCCAGGCGCGCTGCGCCGAGGCGAGCTCGGACCACGTGACTTCGAAGCGCGCGCCGCGACTCGGCGTCGCGTCGTCGATTCGCGCGAGGGGCGCGGGCTCGTCGTCGTCGAGCCACCCGGACTTCGCGCCTGGGAACGCGTCGGCGTAGGCGACGTACGGCTTCAGATCGAGCACCGGCGTGCCGTCGAGCAGATCGACGCCGCGCACGCGCACGACGAGGCCCTCGACCGAGAGGAGCTCGACAGACGACATGCCGATCGGGTTCGGGCGATGCGGCGCGCGCGTCGCGAACACGCCGCGCTTCACGGCGCTCCGCGGCGGCTGGACCTTGGGACGCCATCCTTCGGCGCGGTCGAACCAGAACACGATCCAGATGCGCTCCCACCGGGCCAGATCGTCGAGCGCGTCTTCGAAGCCCTGGCCTGGCACGAGCTCGATCGACGCCTCGCGGTCGGCGGCGACGACGGCCTGGCGCGGCGCCGCTGCCTTCTCCGTGAAGGGACTCCGCACGACGCCGATGGGCCGGACGGTCAGCGTGGCGTTCGGTGTCGGCCCGCGCGTCATGGGTGTATGGTCCGCCGCATGCCGAACGAAGCGCTCGTCTCGACCGTGAAGAAGATCGTCTCGCTCGCGCGCGACGGCAAGCTCGACGAAGCGTACGGCGGCTACGAGCAGCTCTTCGCCGCGCCCGAGTTCTCGAGCTACGAGCCGGCGGATCAGCGCCAGGCGCTGAAGATCATGATCCTCGCGAAGACGCCGCCGAAGCCGCCGACGCCGGCGATGCTCCGGGCCCACAAGGCCGCGGAGGCGCCGCTCGGCGCGCTCGTCGCCGCGCACGGCGAGCCCGCCGACCACGAGCTCCTCGGCATCTGTCAGCTCGTCGGCGGCGACGCGGAGTCGGCGAGCGTGACGTTCCGCGCCGGCCTCACGCTCGAGCGCGCGAAGAACCCCGGCAGCGACCTCTGCGGCAACCTGATGAAGCGCGTGAGCTTGATTTGAAGCGCGTCGCGCTCGCGCTCGCGCTCGCGTGCGCGGCCTGCGCGAAGGGCAGCGCCGCCGACGATCGCTCCTATCGCTTCGTGGTCGAGGCGATGGACGGCGTCGACATCGCGAGCGCGCTCGGCCAGATCGAGGGCAAGCAGGTCGAGGTCGCGCCCGACGCCGCGGCGCGGGCCAAGTGCGCGCGGATCACGATCCGATTCATGGAGCCGGCGCCGACGTCGCGCATCGAGAGGTCGGTCGTCTCCGGCCTCGCCGACGCGGGGCTCGCGCTGACGACCACCGGGCCGAAGCTCCAGCTCGGCCTCGCCCCGGGCCAGTCGCCGGACTGCCTGCCGCGCGTGACCGCGACCGTCGCGCCGGCCGCGTCGGCGTCGGCTTCGGCGGCCGCGCCATCGGCGACCACGTCGGCCGCGCCCTGAGCGACGCTCGCGCACGCGGCGCTCCGGCGAGGCGCGTGATGATACCATCCGGCCCGCCCGCCCTAGACCCGCGCCCTCGCGCGAGGTGAGCCGCGCACCTGGAGCTTCGTCATCCATGCACGTCATCGCCATCGCGAGCCAAAAAGGAGGCGTGGGCAAGACCACGATCTCCCTCAACCTCGGGCTCGCGCTCGCGCGCGCGGGCAACCGCACGCTCATCATGGAGCTCGACGCGCAGGGCAGCCTCGGCCTGTCGCTCGGCCTCTCCGATCGCGCGCGGCCCGGCATCGCCGAGATCCTGACCGGCGCCGAGACGCTCGAGGGTGTGCTCACCAAGACGCGCGATCCGCAGCTCCACGTGCTCTGCGTCGGGCGCGTCGACCCGACCACCGTCAGCGGCTTCGAGGAGGCGCTCTCGCGCGGGCCCGCGATCCCGAACATCCTCACGCAGCTCGAGAGCGAGTTCGACATCGTCGTCATCGACTGCCCCGCCGGCCTCGGCAAGGTGATCACGCGCGCGCTCGAGAGCGCGACGCACGTGCTCTCGCCGCTCCAGGCCGAGCCGCTCGCGCTCCGCTCCGTCGGGCAGCTGCTCGCGCTGATCGATCGCATCCGCGCGGAGAAGAACCCGAAGCTCACGATGCTCGGCGTCGTGCTCTCGATGTTCGACCGTCAGACGCCCGCGTCGCTCGACGTGGCCGAGACGCTTTGGACCAAGTTCCCCGACGGGATCATCATGGATACGATCATCCCGCGCGACGACATCTTCCTCGAGGCGTCGCTCCGCGGCTCGCCGCTGCTCTTGATGCAGAAGCGCCCGCCGCCGCTCGCGCGTGTGTTCGATCAGCTCGCGAGCGACATCCTCGATCGGCTCCAGCCCGAAGGCCCGAAGGAGGCGGACGATGGCCCGATCCCGCTCCTCGTTTGAGCTGACGGGCGCGATCGCGGCGGCGTCCGCGCTCTCGGGCGGGGGCGAGACTGGTCCGAACCCGCGCCTCTTCCGCGGCGTCGCGCTCGTCTCGTTCGGCGGCGCCGGGGCCGACGCCCCGCTGCCGGCTCCGGCGCCGGCGCCCGCTCCGCCGGCCGCGCGCGCGCGCGTCGACAGCGCGTCGGACGTCACCCGCATCGCGACGCCGACGTCGACGAGCGAGCCGCCCGAGTCGATCGGCGCGCGCCCGCCGAAGCTCCCCGATCTCAGCGCCGTCGTCAGCCCGGTCGTGCGCTGCGAGAAGATCCTCGAGTGGATCGGCGACGCGACGGGCGCGACCGACGTCTTCTTGAGCGACGCGAGCGGCCTCCCGATCGCGGGCGCGATCGGCGGCGCCGACGTCGAGGCGTCGCTGAACATCGAGGCGCGGCTGGCGGCGTCGGGCCTCGTCGCGTCGAGCGTCGCGCAGCTCGCGTCGAGCCTGCCCGGCAGCGGCGCGCCGCTCTTCGAGCTCTCGCTGGGCGACGGCCCCTTCTTCCAGGTCATCGGCTTCACCGCGAACGGCGCGGCGTACCTCGTCGGGCTCTTCCGCGGCTCGCCGCTCACGGTGCGCCAAGCGCACGCGATCCGGCTCGCGTGTCGGCACGCCCTCGGCGATCAAATGGGGAGCGTCGGTTGAGCTCGGTCGCCGACGACGCGACGCTCGAGGCGCCCGCGCCGCCGATCCCGCTCGACGGCCTCGCCTACGGCGTCGATCACCTCGACGCGCTGCTCGTGTTCCACCTCGGCGACGCGCATTTGCACGCGGCGTGGGTGCGCGCCGACGCGGGGTTTCGCGCCGACGAGGCGGTCTCCGGGCTCCGGGACGCGTACCGCGTGTGTCAGTTCGCGTCGCGTCGGCTGTCGACGTCGACGGCGGGCGAGCGGCGCGGCGAGGCGCAGAACCCGCTGCTCACGCTCGAGGTCGCGTCGCGCACGGCGCTCCTGCGCCGCGTGCGCGCGCACGTCGTCGCCGTCGTGTTCGACGCGGCGATGCCGCTCGGGATGGCGAGGCTCGTCGCCGCGCGGCTCGCCGCCACGCTCGAGCCCGAGCTGCCGCGCGAAGGCGCCGCGTCGCCGGACGCGCCGCTGTCGACGAGCGCAGCCGCGCCGCGCTCCGAAGGGAACCGAGCCCCGCGGCCGACGATCATGGGCGCGCCGCCGCCGCCCGACGCCGAGGACCGCGAGCCGCAGACGATGGCGTACGGTCCGCGCTCGTCGCCCCGCGGCATGCCGCGCGTCACGCTGAGCGAGCTCGACCGCACGCGGCGCCTCTTGATGTACGCCGAGGCGAACGCGCCCGAGCCGCACACCGTGCGCCTCCGGATCGCCCTCCGCACGGGGCTCACGCCGCTCGCGCTCGAGCACGCCGAGGCCCTGTCGGCGGACGCGGCCGTGCTCATCGAGACCGCGGTCGAGGAGATCCTCGGCGTCGATCGCGCCGAGCTCCGGAGCGTCGTGTGACCGCGTTCGGCCGCCTCGTGCGCGACGTCGACGTCGACGGGCTCTTGTCGCTCGGCGATCAGCTCGTCCTCTTCCAGTCGCATCACCACGCGCTGTTCCTCGATCAGACCGCGACCGACGCGCTGGGCGGCGAGAGCTGGGGAGTGCGGCGACAGGCCGCGTTCGAGGCGTCGCACGCGCTGCTCGCCTCGCTCTGTGCCGAGTTCGGCATCGTCGGCGCGGCCGAGCGGCTCGACCTCGCGATCGAGCTCTTCGGCGCGATGGGCCACGGCCGCCTCGCGCTCAACGTCACGGCCGAGGGCGGCGAGGCGCGCGGCGAGCGCCTGCACTACGGCGGCGGCTTCGCGGAGAAATACGGCGGGCGGCTCAAGACGCGGCGCCGCGTCGACGCGTTCGCCGCCGGTTACGTGTCGGCCGCGGCGAGCCTCGCGTTCCCGTCCGACTGGGGCGCGCTCGAGGCGGAGGAGACGGCGTGCGTCGCGCGCGGCGACCCGGCCTGCGTCCTCTCGCTCACGCGTCGACCCGAGCGCGCGCGCTTCGGCACCGTCGTCACGCGCCCGCTCGTCGAGGCGCTGCCGCGTCCGCCGGCCGACGAGCCGCCGACGCCGACGCACCCCGAGACCGCGCGCGTGGCCGCGGCCGTCACGCGTTGGATGGCCGACCTCGCGGCCGACGACTACGGCCGCGTGCGCACGTTCGGCACCAACGTCGCCATCGTCCCCGTGAGCTACGCCGACCAGGTCGCGTACGACACGATGCACCTCGTCGAGAAGCGCGCGCCCGAGCTCTTCCCCGTCGCGCTCGCCCTCGTGCGCGAGGCCGCCGAGCTCGGCGCGTTCCACCTCGTCGGCGGCGCGCTCGCGTCGCCCGAGTGGCTGAACGACTTCGGCCCCGTCGCGCGCGACGTCGAGCTGCGCCTGTATCAGGCCGTCGGCGTGGCGCGGGC
>DASYCF010001216.1:0-2320 GCA_036500365.1 Byssovorax sp. | reverse complement strand
TGGAGCGCGCGCTCGCCTGGATGCAGGGCGCGCCCCGCCCGAAGCTGCCCGCAGGCGTCGCCGACCGTGCGGCCGAGGCGCTGCTCGACCTCACGTGCGGGACCGCCGCGTGAGCCGCCGCGCGCGGCCGCTCCGCGTCGCCTTCCACGCGATCAACGGCGTCGGCCTCGGGCACCTCGTGCGCGCCGTCGCCGTCGCCACCGAGGTGCGCGCGCTCGTCGACGACGCGCAGGTGCTCGTGCTCACGAACGCGCACGATCCGTCGATCGCGGCGCGCGCGGGCTTCGATTTCGTGCAGCTCCCGCCGCGCCTCGGCGAGCCGCACGCCGACCCCGCGCGCGTCGATCGCGCGCTCGTGCCCGAGCTCGAGGAGGCGGCGATGCTCGGCGCGCTGGCGGCGTTCGGGCCCGATCTCGTCGTGTTCGACACGCACGCGCCGATGGGCGTCGTCCGTCGCCTCGCGGCGATGGGCGCGCGCGCGACGCTCGTGCTGCGCGAGCTCCGCGCGGAGGCGACGGCCGCGCTCGCCGCGAGCGGAGCCCTCCTGTCGTTCGATCGCGTCGTGATCCCGCACGAGCCGGGCGACGTCGACGTGACCGCGCTCGGCCACGCGGCGGTCGAGGTGACGGGCCCGGTGGTGCGCGCCCTCGGCGAGGCGGCCTCGCGCGCGAAGGCGCGGCCGGCGACGCGACCGCTCGTCGTCGCGATCGGTGGCGGCGGCGGTCAACCGGTCGACGCGCGCCGCTACGCGCGCGCCGTCGTCGACGCGCACATCCTCGCGCGCGCGCGCCTGCCGAAGCTCGAGACCGTGCTCGTGACGGGGCCCTATGGCGAGGCGCCGCGCGGCGCCGCGCGCGTCGCAGGCCTCCGCGTCGAGCGTGACGTCGCCGATCTGCCCGCCCTCCTCGCGCGCGCGACGCTCGTCGTCTCCCAGGCCGGTTACAACGCCGTCGCGGAGATCCGCGCGCTCGCGAAGCCGGCCGTCCTCGTGCCCGCGCACCGCAAGGCCGAGGACCAGCGAGCGCGCGCCCTGCGCCTCGCCCGCGCGGGCGCTGCCGTGATCGCGCGTCCCGAGGCGCGCTCGATCGCCGATCGCGTCGAGTCGATCGTCACGACGCGCGGCGCGGTCGACGCGATGAGGAGCGCCCACGCGAAGCAGCCGCTCACGCCGATGAACCGCGCCGCAGCGATCGCCGCCCTCCGGCCCGTGTGGCGCGCGCCCGGGCGCGTGACGAAGGTCGCGCTCGTCGCGCACGAGCTCGCCCCGAAGCTCGGCGGCATGGAGACGGTCGCGCGCGCGCTCGCCCGCGGCCTCGACGCGCGCGGCGTCGACGTGCGCGTGTACACGACGAAGCGGCTCGGCGCGATCGAGGCGAGCGGCCTGCCTCCCGGCGTCGTGCGCCCGCTGTTCACGCCGCTCGGCGCGCCGCTCCGCATCGATCTGTGGGCAGATCTCCTCGCGACGATCCACGCGGCCGTCGCCGACGCGCCCGACGTCGTGCACCTCATGAACGCGGGGCTCGCGCCGTGGGTGCCGCACCTCCGCGCCGCGCTGCCCGCGTGCGTGACGGTGCACGTCCACGGCAACGATCTGCTCGCGCCGTGGGTCCGTCACGGGCTCGACGCCGAGGCATACCGCGCCGCGCAGATCGACGGGCTCGCGCGCGCCGACGCCGTGCTCGCCGTGTCGCGGTTCTCGGCCGAGCTCGCGACGCGCGCGGGCGTCCCCGAGCGCGCCGTCGAGATCACGCCGAACGGCGTCGACGCGGCGCGCTTCTGCCCCGGCCCGCGCGACGAGGCGCTCGCGGCGCGGCTCGGCCTCCGCGACGGCGACCGCGTCGTGCTCACCGTCTCACGGCTCGCCGCGCGCAAGGGGCACCGGCTCGTCCTGCGCGCGATCGCCGCGCTCGCGCCGCGTCACCCGCGCATCAAGTACGTCTTCACCGGGTCGAACGACGCGCTCGGCGCCGAGCTGCTCGCGGAGGCAGCCTCGCTCGGCGTCGCCTCGCGCGTCGCCCTGGCCGGCTTCGTCGACGACGCGGAGCTGCCGGCGCTCTACCGCCTCGCCGACGTGTTCGCGCTCGTGCCCGACGGCGACGACGCGAGCGACGTCGAGGGCTTCGGCGTCGCGCTGCTCGAGGCCGCCGCGACGGGATTGCCCGCGGTGGCCGCGCGGACGGGCGGCGTGCCCGAGGCGGTCGAGGATCTCGTCTCGGGCCTGCTCGTGCCCAAGGGCGACGGGCGCGCGCTCGAGGACGCGATCGAGCGCCTGCTCCTCGATGGCGCCCTCGCGAAGGAGCTCGGCGCGCGCGCGCGAGAG
>DASYCF010001215.1:0-11869 GCA_036500365.1 Byssovorax sp. | reverse complement strand
AGCGCCGCGATCGTCGATCGCGCAGCCACCCGACAGCGACCCCACGACGAGGAGAGCTACCCCCCCCCAACATTTCGTGCACGAAATTCATCATGTCAATCACCTCGCCGCCAAACAGCAGGACCCACGAAAACCGACCTGAGCTGATGCTATCCGCCGCGCGACGGCCGTCAAGCGGGACGCACGACGACACCGTGACGGTCGCGTCTCGAAGACCATAGATAGGGAGAGAGACCCGTCCGCCGTGGACAGCATCACGGCGGCGGGAACACGTTCCGCGCGGGGGCGAGAGCGTGTGATACGTCTCCTCGAAGCGGACTGGATCCTCGTCGAGCAAGTCGAGATCGAGGACGCGACGGCGCCGGTCGCCCAGCCGAGCGAGGATGCCTTGAGGTTGGGCCTCGGGGCGACGAGAAGGCTGCCTTCGGATTCATCGACGCCATTCGGCGCGCATCTACCCGTGGCGGAGCTTGCGGCGGAGATGCCCGAGCGCTCTCGTGCGCGGACGGGGCTCGAGCGCGGCCGTCAGCCGCGCTGCTTTGCCTCGTCCCAGTAGCCGTCCAGCTCCTCGAGGGTGAGCTTGTCGTCGCTCGCCTTCGCCGGCCAGCCGCCGTGCTTCTCGACGACGCGCGCCTCGACGTGATCGAAGCGCTTCGTGAACTTGTCGATCGTTCGACGGAGGGCGCCTTCGGCGTCGACGTCGACGTGGCGGGCGAGGTTCACGAGCGCGAACAGCGCGTCGCCGAGCTCGGCCTCGATCTCGTCCTTGTCGCCGCTCGCGATCGCCTCGTCGAGCTCGCCGATCTCTTCAGTGACCTTCGCGCGCGAGCCGCGGGCGTCGGGCCAGTCGAAGCCGACGCGCGCCACCTTCTCGCCGACGCGCTGCGCGCGCGTGAGCGCGGGGAGGCTCCGCGGGACGCCGCCGAGGACGCCCTTCGGCTTGGGCTTGTCCTTCTGCTCGGCCGCCTTGATGCGCTCCCAGTTGCGCAGGACCTCCTCGCTCGAGCTCGCGTGCTCTTCGCCGAAGACGTGCGGGTGGCGGCGAACGAGCTTGTCGCAGATGGCGGCGACGATGTCGTCGGGCCCGAAGGCGCCCTCGGCGCGCGCGAGCTCGGCCTGGAAGACGACCTGCAGCAGGAGATCACCGAGCTCGCCGCAGAGCTCGCCGCGGTCGCCGCCGTCGATCGCGTCGATGACCTCGCACGCCTCCTCGAGCACGTAGCGGCGCAAGGTCGGCAGCGTCTGCTCGCGGTCCCACGGGCAGCCGTCCGGCGCGAGCAGGCGCTGCATGAGCTCGACGAGCCGCGGGAGCGTGCTCCCGACCTGCGACGAGAGCGGCGGCGGGACGACGGGATCGAACGAGCGGCGCGACGAGGTCATGCGGCGTCATAGCAAAGCGCCGCGCGGCGTGTGTTAGATGCGGCGATGCGGGTCGCGATCGACTGCCGCTACGTGCGCGAGCGGCCGAGCGGCATCGGCGAGTACGTGGCGGCGATCGCGCGGCGCCTCCCCGAGCTCTCGCCCGACGACGCGTTCGACCTCTGGCGTCATCCGCGCGCGCGCGGCCCGCTGTCGACCGCGCCGAACGTGCGCGAGCGCGTGGTCCGGGCCGAGGCGAACGGCGTCGCGTCGCTCCTCTGGCCCGCGCGCCTCGGCGATCTCGCGCGCGTCGACGTGCTTCATCTGCCGTCGAACCAGCTCGGCCGCGGCCTCGGGCGCGACGTCGCGACCGTCGTCACGGTGCACGATCTCATGTGGCTGACCGCGCCGTCGCTCGCCTCCCGGCCCGGCGTCGCGTCGTCGATCCGTCGCGCGTATTTCGCCGCCGGATGCCGGCTCGCGCTCGCGCGGGCGACGCGGCTCGTCGCCATCTCGCGCGCCACCGCCGACGAGATCGCCCGCGAGGCGCCGGGCGCCAGCGCGCGCACCGTCGTGATCCCGCACGGGGTCGACGCGCGCTTCACGCCGGCTGGCGACGACACCGAAGCGCACGCCCGCGCCGCAGCGGCGCTCGGCTTCGACGCGCCGTACCTCCTCGCCGTGGGGCAGAACGCCCCGTTCAAAGGCCATGACGTCGCCCTCGAGGCGTTCGCCGCCGGAGCGCTCGCGCGCGACGCGCGCCTCGTGTTCGTCCAGCGCCTCGAGCGATCCGCCGCGCTGCCCCGGCGCGCGCGCGAGCTCGGGATCGCCGAGCGCGTCGTCTTCTCGGGTCCGCTCGGCGAGGTCGCGTTGCTCGACGTGCTGCGAGGCGCGATGGCCCTCGTGCAGGCGTCGCACGTCGAGGGCTTCGGCATGCCGGCGCTCGAGGCGATGGCCGCCGGGGTGCCCGTGGTCGCGAGCGACGCGGCCGCGCTCGTCGAGGTCTGCGGGGGCGCGGCCCTCCACGCGCGGCGGGGCGACGTCGGCGGCCTGGCGCAGGCGATGCGACGCGTGGCGACGGAGCCGTCGCTGCGCGGTGAGCTCCGCGCGCGAGGGATCGAGCGCGCGAAGGCGTTCTCCTGGGTGGCGTCGGCCGAGCTGCATCTGGACGTGTACCGAGAGGCCGCCCGGGCGGTCGGGTGACGATCCTCCGCGTGCTCCTCAACGCGTGTCTCCACGCCGCTGCCCGGGGCGAGGCCCTCTCACGCGCGCTCGACGGTGCTCCTCCAGCCCGTGCTTCGAGGGCTGGAGGCTGCCCCGTCGGCCAGCACAGGGCCCTGGAGCGAGACCGTCACCCGCGCGTCCACATGGCTCCTCCATACGGGGTGGCGTCGCCACGGCCTCATCGACCCCTTCGAGGTCCCGGGCGTCACATCCTGACCGGTCATCGGCGAACGGCCGCGTGTGCCTCGTCGAGATCCCGCCTCCGCCCGGCCCGGCCAGGCGAACGAGCCGACGTCGCAAGCGCCCTCGCCCGGCCCTCGCTCACCCTCACTCGCCATGGCTCGCCCCTCACTCGCCCGCCCTTTACCCGCCGTCGCTCGCCCTGCGCGAGCCTGCGCGGCCACGGCGTCCCACCGAGCCTGTAGCGGGCCGGGCGCACGCCCGGCATCAGCCACCCTCGCGTCCCACCTATCCTTCACCATCACGACCCCCCCGCCTCGAGCCCATCCGTCCCTTACCGAGCTCTTCCCGGCAGGAGCCACCACGGCGCCTATGCAAGACGCCAGCAGATCTCACCGTCTCGGCGGCGAGGCGGCGAGGCGGCGAGGCGGCAGCGCGTGAGGTGGATGATAATTAGGCTTCGCGGCGCACGGCGCGCCGCGCGCGCAGCACGAACGCCGCGGGCAGCACCAGGACCGCCGCGAAGACGCACGCGATCTCGCCGGCGGCGGCGGCGACGCCGAAGCTTCGGGCGGCGAGGCTCAAGGAGACGGTGAGGGCGAGATAGCCCAGGGTCGTCGTCATGGAGCAGAGGATCACGGCGCCGCCGGTCTCGACCACGGCGCGCTTCACCTCGTCGACGCCGCGCGCGTGGCGCAGGCGATCGCCCATGTTGACGGCGTAGTCGGCGCCGACGCCGATCGAGATCGGCAAGGCGATGAAGTTCAGGAAGTTGAGCTTCATGCCGCGGATCGACAGGTACGCGACCATGACCGCGATGCCGAGCGTCACGGCGGCGAGGATCGGGAGCGATCGCCGCCTGAACGCGAGCAAGACGATCGCGAGGGTGCCGAGGCCCGAGGCGAAGACGGCGCGCGGCGCGTCGTGCATCACGGCGGCGACGAGGTCGGCGAACACGACGCTGCGGCCGCTGCCCTTGATGACCGAGCCGTCGGGCAGCGTCGTGGCGCGGAACGCGTCGGCCCAGTCGAAGAGGTAGTGCGCGTCCCACACGCTGCGGCCCTCGGTCGGGACGATGTAGACGAGGCGACCGCGCGTGCCGTCCTTCTCCGTGAACGGGCGCGCGACCTGCTCGGGCAAGTCGGCGACGCCGAGCGGGTGCACGGCCTCGGGCGAGAGCATGCGGCTCGCCTCGGCGTAGAGATCCTCGGAAACGAAGTGGTGCGCGTGCGCGCGCTCGATCTTGTCCTTCACCTCGGCGAGGAGCGCGAGCTTCGCGACCTGGTCCTTCGGCAAGAGGTCGGCGACGGAGACGATCTTGTCGAAGGGCTTCCTGCCCTCGGGCGCGGCGTCGCGGCGCGCCTCGAGCGCCTTCTGCAGCGGCGCGATCTGGTCGAGCCGATCGACGAGGATGGCGACGCCCTCCTGGCCTTGCCTGCCGACGATCTCGTCGACGACGCCGGAGAGCCTGCGCGCGCCGCTCTGGAACTCGGGGGTCTCGTTGCGGATGTTGTAGAGGTCGTACTCCATCGGATCGGCGGCGACGTAGCGCGCGGCGAGCACCACCGCGACGGCGCCGACGACGCCGCCGATCGCGAGCAGCGTCTTCGGCGCGCGGGTCGCGAGCCACGCGAAGGGCTTGCCGTAGCTCGCCGCGATCTTCGCGCGGGCGCCCGTGAGCCGCGGCACGGGCAGGATGCGCTCGAAGCCGACGAGCAGCGCGGGCAGGACGAAGAACGTCGCCGACCAGCAGAAGAGCATCCCCGCGCCGCCGAGCACGCCGAACTGCTTGAAGCCGTTGAACTCCGTGATGGCGAGCGAGCCGTACGCGGTGAGGGCGGAGCCGGCGACGGCGAGCGTCGGCTTCCACGTCTCGATCGACGCGCCGCGCACGCTCGCCTCGAGGTCCTCGGTGCGCCGGAGCTCGAGGTAGCGCGCCATGTAGATGATGCCGAAGTTGATCCCGTTGCCGACCAGGATGCTCACGAGCAGCGCGGTCGACGCGTTCAGGTAGTCGACGGCGACGTACGCGAACGCGAACGACCAGAGGACGCCGACCGCGATCGTGAGCCCGAGCGCGAGGAGCGTGCGCGCGCGCAGGTAGAAGAGGAACACGGCCGAGAGGACGAGCACGACGCCGACGACGCCGACCTCCATCGTGTCGCGCTGCACGGCCGCGATCTCCTCCGAGCTCGTGATGAAGTCGCCCGTGAAGCCGACCTTCGCGTCGCCGTACTTCTTCGGGTCGACCTTCGCGACGACGGCGTCGATCTTCGCGCGGAAGGACCTCGACCGCGCGGCGTCGCCGCTCGAGACGCTCGTGCGCACGAGCATCGCGATCTTCTTCGGCGAGGACTTCGTGTCGAGGTAGTAGCCGTCGGGGTAGCGGTCGGTCGTCTTCTCGGCCGTGCCCTTCTGCGCGTCGTCGAGGCGCTTCTTGAGCTCCTCGAGCGGCGGCGGCGCGTCGTCGTCGTCGAGGAGGCCGCCCGTGCGCTTCGCGACCTCGTACGCGTAGCGATCGACGACGGCGTCGCGCGCCTTCTGCACGTCGGCGAGCGGCGCGTAGAGGAGCGCGTGCTGGGCGAAGAACGCGCGCGCCGGGCCGACGCCCGTGTCGACGTTGCCGACGAGATCGGGGCCGAGCGCGCGGATCTCGGGGGCGAGCGCGTCGACGAAGCGCTCGAGGGCCTTCACGTCCTCGCCCTCGACGACGATGCTCAGCGTCGACGCCGAGACGAGGCGCTGGTTCACGCGCTCGGCGACCTGCACGCTCTCCTTGCCCTTCGGGAGCAGCTCGCCGAAGCCGGTCTTGAGCTGGAGGTGCAGCGCGATGAACAGCGCGAGGGCGGCGCTCGCGAGCGCGGCGAGGAGGACGCGCCCCGGCCGCGCGATCTGCGCGTCGAGAAGCGCGAGCCCGAGGCGGCGCGCGAGCGCGATCACGCACGCCCCGCCGCGGGCGCGCGGCCCCGAAGGCGCGCATACGCGTACGCCGACACGACGGCGAGCGCGCCGATCGCGATCAGCGCGGGCGCCCCGCTCGCGTGCGGGCCCGAGGTGAGCGCGCCGTCGGTGAACGCCACGTCGAGCAGCGCGCCGTGCAGGCCCGCGCCGATGAGCAGCGCCCACGTCGCGTGCGCGGCGACCGCGGCGACCGGGCCCCACGACCAGAGGAGCGCGAACGCGAGCCCCGCGGTGACCTCGAGCGCGAGCGCGGCCGGCGTCGCCCCGGGCGCGAGCGCGAGCGGCGCCGCGCCGGCGAGGGCCCCGAACGCGATCGCCGCAGCGCGTGGCGCGCCCGCGCGTTCGACGGCCGCGAGCGGCAAGCCGCGATAGAAGAGCTCGTCTCGGACGCCGACCGCGACGGCGCGGAGGAGCGCGAACACGAGCGCCGTCGTCGGCGCGCCGGCGGCGACGTCCGCCACGCCGAGTACGCGCGCGACCACGACGACGAGCGCGCACGCGACCGCGATCGGGGCGGCGCCCTGCCCTGCGGCGCGGGCGAGATCGACGAGCTTGGTCGACGCGAGCCCGTCCTTCCAGCGCACGCCGGCCCGCGTCGCGACGACCTCGGCGATCACGGCGCCGGCGATCGCGAACGCGAGCGGGCTCGACCCGAGCGCCCGCTCGATCAGCGTGAGCGCGGCGCCGATGCCGATCAGATACACGCCGCCGATCGCGAGCTCGACGAGCGGCGCGCGCCGCGGGGCCTCGTCCGTCACGGCGGCGACTATTGCGACAACTTCGGTCGCGCGCCGCAGAAATGTTTCATCGCGCTCGATCCGCACGGTTTGGACGGCTCGCCGTTGAGTCCGCGCGCGAAGTCCGCGAGCATCGCGCGTTGCCTTCGTCGGCCGCTTCGTTCTGGGACGGGCTCGCGCATCGCTCGCTCGCGTCGATCCTCGGCGCCGCGCTCTTCGCGGCGCTCGAGCTCGTCGTCGCGTGCGCGCTCCTCACGCCGAGGAACCTCGCGCGGCTCGACTCGCGCTGGATCGCCGCGGACCCGTCGGACGAGTACGGCCGCATGACGATCGACGCGCTGCGGATGCGCTACGCGTCGGGGCCCGAGCGGCACGTCGTCTACGTCGGCCCGTCCACGGCGCGCCTCGCCCTCGTCGACGCCCAGCGACCCGCGCAGCTCAGCGCCGCGCTCACGCTGGCGAGCGGAGAGCGCGTCACCTTCCACGACTTCACCGCCGACGCGCTCACGCTCGAGGACGCGTCGGTCGTGCTCGATTACCTGCCCGACCACATGCGCGGCGTCGTCGTGTTCACGATGAGCGACACGCGAAACCCGGTCCTGCGCGAGAAGGAGCGCCTCGGCCTCGACAAGCCCTCGCTCGCCGCGCTCGGCGCCGCCGCGTTCAACCAGGGTCCGCTCGCCGTGGGCCCCGCGGCCACGCGCACGCGCGTCTTGAAGGACTACGGCGAGAAGCAGGACTTCGACACCGGCGTCGAGTTCCTCGATCACCTGAGCTTCTTCGCCGTGCGCCGCGGCGCGCTCGCGCGGCTCCAGCCGGTGCCCGTCAGGAAGCCGATGCACACGGGCCGCCACGCGCCTCCCGGCCTCTGGGCGCTCGCGCAGAAGGTCGCCGAGACGCGCACGCCGCAGGTCATCAATCGTCAAATCAACGAGGTCTCGATCCTCGCTCGCATCGCGAAGAAGCACGGACTCGAGTTCGTCGTCATGGAGGCGCCGATCAACCCACGCTTCGAGGCGATGAAGCCACCTGACCTCCGCGACTACTACGACGACCGAATGCGCACGTTCGTGGAGTCGACCGGCGTCGATTACTGGGATCTCTCACCCGAGGTCGGCCTCACGCCAGAGGACTTCTTCGACGCGGTGCACGTAGGGAGCGGCCCCGCCCGCGCGCGCTGGCAGCACGCGCTGGTGTCGCACCTCGTCGAGTTCTTCAAGTTCCACCCGCGCGAGGGCGGATGAAGACACCATCGCCAGCGGTGCGCGGACTTGCGCGGATGGATTGACGCTCGTCCGCCGCCGCGTACGCTCGAATCATGCAGCGTGCGAAGCTCCGACGCCTGGCGTTCGCGTCCGTCGCCGCGGTGATGGCGCCGGCGGCGGCGCTACTCGTGGCAAGCTGCGGCTCGAAGGACGCGTCGAAGAGCGAGGCGCTCGGTAAGACGGCTGAGGCGGTCAAGACGGCGACCGACGCTGCGCTCGGCGCCGCGGCGCCCGCCGCCGAGACCTTCGGCGCGAAGTGCACGTCCGACGCGACGTGCGGCGCGCACCACGTATGCGACGTCGCCGACCACTCTGCACATGCAAACCGCCGTACATCCGCTGCGGCGGTGTGTGCGTCGACGACACGAGCGACCCGGCGCACTGCGGCGCCTGTCAGACGGCATGTGACGCGGGCCTCGTCTGGGACGAGGGCCTTCACCATCGCTCTCCACCCGGCGACGACCGACGCGATGCTCGCCTACCGCGTATTCGGCGCCGACACGATTCGCCTCGCGATCGTCACGCCCGGGTCGACCTCGCTCACGGTGCACACGTTCGACATCGACACGAACTCGCCCCACGACGGGAATACGAAGTGCCCCGAACCCGGCGGCGCGACCGACGCTGGGTGCCCGACCACCGGCGATGTCTGCAAGTGCAACGGTGTGGCACCGGCGCCCGCCGATCCCGACTGCGCGTATGGGGTCGACCGCTGCACGCGGCTCGGCGGCGACAAGGTGCACATCATCGGTCGCCACGACGCGACGAGCGGTAAGGACCTCGCCCTCATCGCTTATGACAAGAGCATCAACGAGGACGACGCGGGGACGTTCCGCTTCGAGTCTCACCTCGCCGTTTGGGACGTCACCACGCCCACGGCGCCTTTTCAGGTGCAGAACTGGCGAATCACCGGCGTCAACTACTGGCAATGTCTGGGGTCCGTTGGCCGTCGACGACACGTCCATCTACTGGACTCACCAGGGCTCGCTAAGCTCGCACCGCTCCAACGTGCAGCGACGCAACTCCGCTGTCGAAGCTCGGCTCACCTCTTGAGGCGGAGCGCGCGCGCGTGGGCGGCGATGCGGTCGCGGAGGGCGCGGGCGGCGACGGTCAGGTAGCCCGCGCCGCGGTGGACGACGGCGACGCGGCGCACGACCCCGGGCGGCGCGAGCGGCACGAGGCCGACCTTCCAGCGCGGGTCGCGCGCCATGATGCGCGGCACGAGCGCGAGGCCGAGGCCCGCCTCGACCATGCGCCGCACGCTCTCGACGTTGTCCGTCACGAGCGCGAACTCGGGCCGACCGCCGCGCGCGGCGCACGCCTGATCGAGCGCGGTCGTCGCGGTGCCGCCGGGGATCGCGACGAACGGCTCGGACGCGACGTCGACGAGGCGCACGGGCTTCTTCGATCCCGCGAGGCGATGCCCGCGCGGCACGGCGAGGAGGTAGTCCTCGGACCAGAGCTCGAGCGCGGAGAGCGCCTCGTGCCGCACGGGGAGCTGCACGATGGCGAGGTCGAGCTCGCCGCGCAGGACGAGACCCTCGAGCTCGTCGCGGTAGCCCTCGCGGATCGAGAGGCGCACGCCGGGGTGCCGCTCGTGAAAGTCGGAGATGGCCTGCGGCAGCACGTACGCGCCGACGGTCGCCAGCGTGCCGACGGCGACGGTGCCGCGCGGCTCGCCGGCGAGCTCGCCGACCTCCGTGAGCCCGGCGTCGAGCGCGGCGAGCGCCTGCTCGGCGTGCGGCAAGAAGCGCGCGCCCGCCTCCGTGAGCGTGACCCCGTCGGGTGACCGCACGAGGAGCTTCGCGCCGACCTCGCGCTCGAGCCGCTGCACGTAGCGCGACAGCGTGGGCTGCGAGACGGCGAGCGCGCCGGCCGCCGCGGTGAACCGCTTCATGCGCGCGAGCGCGACGAGCGCGCGCAGGTGATCCACGTCCATCGGCGCAAGGTCGCACGTTCGCCGCCGGTGTTCATGCCGTTTCTGCATGGGTGTTATACCCGTCATACGGTTGCCGCATGTCACCGCGACCCTTACCCTCGCGCGCATGACTTCGGGGACGATCGACGCGGCGGCGCCCGTGATGGCCCCGGGCCTGCGGCGCCGCGTGGCGACGGCGGCGGTCATGGCCGGCCTCGTCGTAACCGCGTTCGAGGGCAGCGTCGTCACGCCGGCGATGCCGACGATCGCGAAGGACCTCGGCGGCTACTCGCTCTACGCGTGGGTGTTCACGGGCTACCTGCTCGCGTCGACGCTCGCGGTCCCGCTGTCGGGCAAGCTCGCCGACCGCGTCGGCAGGCGGCCCGTGTTCGTGACGGGCATGGCGCTGTTCCTCGCGGGCAGCGTGCTCTGCGGCGCCGCGACGTCGATGCCGGCGCTGGTCGCGTTCCGCGTGCTGCAGGGCCTCGGCGTCGGCGCGATCGCGCCCATCGGCACGACCATCAGCGCCGACCTCTACTCGCTCGAGGAGCGCGCGAAGGTGCACGGCCTGTTCACCGCCTCGTGGGGCCTCGCGAACGTCGCGGGCCCGCCGCTCGGCGGCGCCATCGTGCAGGTCTGGGGCTGGCGCTACGTGTTCTTCGTCAACGTCCCGTTCGGCGCGCTGGCCGTGCTCCTGCTCGTGATGTCGTACGTCGACCCGCCGCGCGCGCGCCGCGGGTTCGTCGACGTCACGAGCGCGCTCGTCGCGGCGGTCGCGCTCGGGGCGTCGCTGCTCGCCGCCGATCGCGGCGCGCCGGGCGGTGTCCCCGGCCGCGTCGCCCTCGCCGTGCTCGGGCTCGCCGCCGGCGCGACGTTCCTGCGACGCGAGGCGCGCTCGAGCGACCCGATCGTCCCGCGCGACGCGCTCGCCGATCCGTTCGTGCGCGCGGGCGCCATCGGGAGCCTCTTCGTCGGCGCGATCATCTACGCGCCGACGGCGTACGTGCCGCTGTGGATCGCGCGGGACGAGGGCGGCGACGCGCTGCGCGCGGGCTCGGCGCTCGTGCCCATGCTCGTCGGCTGGTCGATCGGCTCGACGCTCGGCGTGCGCGTGCTCGTGAAGAAGGGCATCCGATACACGGCGACGCGCGGGCTCACGATCGCGCTCGTCGGCGCCGTGCTCCTCGCGGCGGTCGTGCACGGCGCGGCGCCTCACGCGGTCCTCTACGTCGCGCTCGCGCTGCTCGGCCTCGGCCTCGGGCCCGCGGCGAACTCGCTCCTCCTCGGCTCGCAGATGCGCGTCCCGTGGCAGACGCGCGGCGTCGTCACGAGCTCGGTGCACGCGGGCCGCGCGCTCGGCGGCTCGATCGCGGTGGCGACGCTCGCCGCCCTCGGCGACGCGGACGCGAGCGCGGCGCGCTTCACGGCGTTCGCGGCGATCGTCGCGGTGGGCGTCGTCGTCGCGCTGCGCATCGTGCCGGAGGGCGGCGTGCTGACGGCTGCGCCGCAGGGCGATGCAGACGAATCGTTGGAGGTCAAACTGAATCCGACGACGAGCGCCGTTCAGTAGCGCGCTGAACAGGATGCGGGTACGCCCGGCCGCATGGAGGCCATCGTCGCGTGGGCGCTCGCATTCATGATGTCGTGGTCACCGCCCGGGAAGAGCCGCATCCCCCAGGCGGTCGAGACGCCTGACGAGGGCGTGGCGCGCTACGCCGCGATCGCGCGCGCCGCCGCGAACGTCGCGTACGATCCCGCGGTCACGCCGCTCTTCGCCGGGCCGAAGGGGCGGGCCGCGACGATGTCGCTCCTCCTGTCGGTCGCGTTCCACGAGAGCGGCTTCCGCAAGGACGTCGACCTCGGCATCGGCAAGCTCGCGCGCGGGTCGGGCACCGACTCGTGCCTCATGCAGATCCGCGTCGGCTCGCGCCGCACGCCCGAGGGCTGGTCGCACGAGGACCTCGTGACGGATCGGGAGAAGTGCTTCCGCGCGGGCCTCGCGATCATCCGCCGCTCGTTCGGCGCGTGCCACAAGCTCGATCAGCGCGACTGGCTCGGCGTGTACACGCGCGGCAGCTGCCAGTCCGACGAGCCGTTCTCGCGCTCGCGCATGGCCCTCGCGTCGCGCGCGCCCAAGCCCCCCGTCGACGACGCGCACGCGCTCGGCCGCGCGCCCGACGACGCCGCCGCGCGGTGATCGCGCGCCGCGCGTTCGCGCTCGCCAC
>DASYCF010001214.1:0-3286 GCA_036500365.1 Byssovorax sp. | reverse complement strand
GCAGGCGCGGCACCTCCGACAAGAACGCGGGGACGAAGTCGGCGCGGCCCGCCTGCACGGCGTCGCGCACGTTCTCGCCGATGAAGTACGCGAGGTGACGGAAGCGCGCCTCCATCCCCGGGTCGGCGTACGGCGCGGGGCCGCGGGTCATGATGTGGACGACCTCGTTGTCGGCGAGGTGCGCGCCGTCGCTCACGAGCGCCTCGACGAGCGCCTGCGGGGCTGCGGCGCCCGAAGCGACGAAGATGCGCTGACCGGGCGCGATCCGACGGATCGCGTGGCCGGCGGTGGTGATCTTCGCGGCGTAGCGGTGGCGCCAGGCTTCGCTCGTGCTCACGTCCCCACCTCCGCCCGCGCGTGCTTCGAGCAACGACGCTCACGCCCGCCGGAGGCGACACGGGTCGCGTCGCACTCGGCGCAAGCGTCCTCGTCCGAGGTCGGCCCTCGCGGCTCGCGCACCACCAAGACAGGGCAATGCGCCCAGCGCACGACGTGCTCCGCGACGGAGCCGTGCAGCGCTCGCGCGATCCCGCGCCGCCCGTGCGAGCCCACGAGGACGAGGTCGGCGCGGAGCTCCGCCGCGAGCTCGACGACCGCGTCGGCCGCTCGGCCGTGGACCACGTGCACGGTCACCTCGGCGGCGCACGGGTTGGAGCGCGCAGCCTCGAAGCGAGCGACGCTCTCTGCGGCCATCTCCCGCAGCCGCGCGGCGACGTGAGGCACCTCGACGGGCGCCGGCGCGAGCGCGAGGCTGAACGGCTCGACCGTCACCACGTGCACCTCCGACCACGGATACGCGGCCGCGAGCTCGAGCGCGCGGCGGACCGCGGCTTCGCCTGCCGTGGAGAAGTCGATCGCGACGAGGACGACGAAGTGCTTCATGCCGTCGCGCTCAGCAAGGGCCGCGCCGCGCCGGCGGCGCAGCGACCCAGGCGCAGCCGGTGCGGCCCACGCGCAAACGGCGCGTCGCCGAACGAGGAGCGGCCCGGGTACCGTTGTTGCGTCGCGCACCGAACACGGAGGCGACGATGACGAACGAGGTCGAGCCGAAGAGGATCCAGCCGGGGGTCGGTCACGACGCATCGAACGCGGGGAACCCGCCCAAGCTCGTGGTGCTCACCGGCGGCCCGGGCGCCGGAAAGACCGCCGTCCTCGAGGTCGTGCGGATGCACCTGCCCGCGCACGTGCAGGTGCTCGGCGAGGCGGCGAGCATCGTCTTCGGCGGCGGCTTCCCGCGTCGACAAACCGCGGCGGCGACGCGCGCCGCGCAGCGGGCGATCTTCCACGTCCAGCGAGAGCTCGAGCGTCTCGCGACCGAGGAGGGCGACGCGCGCGTCGTCATCTGCGATCGCGGCACGCTCGACGGGCTCGCGTACTGGCCGGGAGATCCGGACGAGCTCCTGCGCGAGATGGGGACGACCCTCGCCGCCGAGCTCGCGCGCTACGCGGCCGTCATCCACCTGAAGACGCCCTCGATCGAGCAGGGCTTCTCCCACGCGTCGAACCCGCTGCGGATCGAGTCCGCTGACGAGGCGACGCGCCTCGACGCGCGCATCCAAGAGGTGTGGTCGAGCCACCCGCGGCGCCTCGTCGTCGAGAGCACGTCGGACTTCCTCGGCAAGCTCGCGCGCGTCCTCGCGGCGATCGGCGCCGAGCTCGACGCGAGCCTCGACGGGCAGCGGGGACGCTGATGCCGGCCGACGTCGCGCCGATCCCCGAGGCCGAGGCGCGCTACCACGCCGTCGAGGATCCGCACCGCAGGCAGACCTGGCTCGTCGACGCGCTGCTCGGCGGCCAAGACGGCGTGGTGAACGTCCTCGGCGTCGTGCTCGGCGTCGCGGTCGCGAGCGCCGAGACGCGCATCGTGCTCGCCGCCGGCGTCGCGACGGCGCTCGCCGAGTCGGTCTCGATGGCCGCCGTCGCCTACACCTCGAGCCGCACGGCGTCGGACGTCTTCCGCGGCGAGCGCGCGCGCGAGTACCGGCACGTGCGGCGGGCGCCGAACGTCGAGCGCGCAGAGGTGCGCAGCATGTACGAAGACCTCGGCTTTCGCGGCGAGCTCCTCGACCGGGTCGTCGCGACCATCACCGCGAACGAGGACGTCTGGGTCGCGCAAATGATGGCGCACGAGCACCACCTCACGGAGATCGATCGGCGCTCGAGCCTGCGCTCGGCGGCGCTCGTCGGCGCTGCGGCAGCGGCGGGCTCGCTCGCGCCGCTCGCGCCGTTCGTCTTCTTGCCGCTCGCGCCGGCGACGTGGCTCGCGGTCGGGCTCGCCGCGGCCATCCTGTTCGCCTTCGGCGCCTTCAAGGCTTCTCGCACCGTCGGCGCGCCCGCGCGCGGCGGCGCGCAGCTCATGCTCATCGGCCTGGTCAGCGCGCTCGCCGGGTTCGGCGTCGGCCTCGCGTTTCGCGCGACCCCATGACGCGCGGCTCCGCGGCAGCGGCTCGATCCGCGGCAGCAGGTCGTCCCGGCCGTCGTGCCCCGCCCTCCGCAGCCCGCGGCGAGAGCGGCGCGGAGTCTGCGTCGCGGCGCAGGAGGTGCGCCCGTCGTCGTGACACGCCGGCGTCGACGAGCATCCGGGAGCCTTCGTCGCGGTGGCGCGTCGGTTGCGTAGCCGACCGACATGGCCCTCGGGTGGTTCGCGTTCGCGTTCGGTGGCGTGCTGGCGGCGGCGGCGTATCGGGCTGCGCTGGCGCTGAACGTGCGGCTCTACCTCGGCCCGCGCGCGCACCTCGGCCCGCTCGTTCACGTCGGCCGCACCGCGGCGCTCGCGCTCGTATTCGTGGGCCTCGCGCGCGCCGGCGCGGCGCCGCTGCTGGCCGCGATGGCCGGCTTCGTCGTCGCGCACGCGGCCGTGCTCGTCGCCGCGCGGAGGGTCGGGTGATCGACAAGACCGCGTTCGTGTTCGGCCAGATGAACGAACCGCCCGGCGCGCGCTTTCGCGTCGCGCTGACGGCGCTGACGCACGCGGAGTTCTTCCGCGACGAGCGCCACACCGACGTGCTCCTCCTCGTCGACAACGTCTTCCGCTTCGTGCAGGCCGGCGGAGAGGTCTCGGGCATGCTCGGTCGCATGCCGTCCCGCGTCGGCTACCAGCCCACGCTCGCGACCGAGATCGCCGACTTCGAGGAGCGCATCACGAGCGTCCGCGGCGCGGCGGTCACGTCGATCCAGGCCGTGTACGTGCCGGCCGACGACGTCACGGACCCGGCCGTCGCGCAGCTCTTCACGCACCTCGACGCCGCCGTCGTGCTCTCGCGCGGGCTCGCCGCGCAGGGGCTCT
>DASYCF010001213.1:0-8641 GCA_036500365.1 Byssovorax sp. | reverse complement strand
AACTCGGGCAGGCCGCGCACGCGCGAGCGCCACCGGGCGAAGTGCCCGCGCGGGACGAGGCCCATGCCCACGACGTCGAGCGCGGGCTTCGTGAACATCGCGCCGCCGACGGCGTCGAGGCGCGCGGTGAGCGCGTGCAGGGCGACGACGAGCCACGCGCCGAGGCCGCCGAACTCCTGCGTGCAGAGGCCCACGCGGCCGTAGCAGGCGGCGCGCTCGGCCTTCACGAAGTCGCGCGCGAGCCGGCGAATCGTCGCGGCGTCGATGCCGGCCGCCTTGGCGACGCGCTCGGGCGAGAACGGCGCGGCCGCGTCGCGCACGGCCGACACGCCCACGAGCGACGCGGAGAGATCGCCGGTGCGCACGAGGCCCTCCTCGAACAGCGTGTGGATCATCGCGAAGAGCACGAGCGCGTCGCGGCCGGGGCGGATGAAGTGGTGCTCGTCGGCGACCTTCGCGGTCTCGGTGCGCCGCGGGTCGACGACGATCACGCGCCCGCCGCGCGCGCGGATCGCGGCGATGCGCTTCGCGACGTCGGGCGCGGTCATCAGGCTGCCGTTCGACACGATCGGGTTCGCGCCGAACACGAGCAGGTGCGTCGTGCGGTCGATGTCGGGCACTGGCAGGAACAGCTGGTGGCCGAACATCTCGTACGCGGCGAGCATCTGCGGCAGCTGGTCGGCGCTGGTCGCCGAGAAGCGCCGCTTCGTGCCGAGCGCGCGCACGAACGGCGGCGCGCCGATCATCGTGCCGAGGCTGTGCACGGTCGGGTTGCCCTGGTAGATGGCGACGCTGTCCCTGCCGTGCTCGGCCTGCGCCCGCGCGAGGCCGTCGGCGACGAGATCGAACGCCTCGTCCCAGCCGATCTCCTCGAACGCGCCGCCCACGCGCTTCACCGGGCGGCGAAGGCGATCGGGGTCCTCGTGCAGATCTTTGAGCGCGGCGGCCTTCGGGCAGATGTGGCCGCGGCTGAACGGGTCCTCGGCGTCGCCGCGGATCGACGTGACGCGCGCGCCGTCCGTCTCGACGACGACGCCGCAGATCGCCTCGCAGAGCGTGCAGGTCGCGTACCGCTGCGTCCTCATGCCGGCGAGCTTACGTCACGCGCCGCCCGGCCGCCGCCGACGCTCGCGATCAGCCGATCCCGAGCGTCTTCGCCTCATTTTTCGTAAGCCCCATCGCGATCGTCAGCGCTCCCGCGTCCGCCGGATATCGCTCCCAGAACGCGTCGGTGATGATCCTCGAACGATGCCCCTGGGCCAAATCCGCCCACTTGTCCCACACGACGTAGACGTGGACGATCTGTCCGCTGCCGTTCTTCTCCTCGTAGATCGTCGGGGGGTCGGTCGTGGGGGTGGCGCCGGCGCTCGGGTTCTCTTTCCACTCGTCGAGGAGCGCATCCTTCAGCGTGGTGCTGTCGTCGAAGCGCGGCTTGAGCTCAATCACCGGCACGTCTCACCTCCACAGTGCGGGTTGGTGGTGGCGCAGCGTCGATGCGGCGTCGAAGACGCCGCGCGCGTGCGGTCCGTCGACTTCGACTCCGTAATAGCGCAGTTCGACTGCCCAGTCCGCCGCGAGAACGGAGGCGGCCGTCGTCACGTCCGTGTGCACTGTCTTGGGCAGCGGCTGGTTCTGCGCTCGGCGTATCTCCAGCAACACTTGCATCCAGGCGTCGATTTCGTGCAGCGTCCTCAGCGGCGCCGTTGCGTGGGCGCGCCTCGCCTTCTTGAGCTCAGGTAGAGCCTCTGCATGCTGTGCGACCCTGCTTAGCCTCAGAACGGCAGCCTTGACGATCAGCTCGCCCACGTAGCCAGCGAGGTAGGTGCAGCCGGTCCACTGGCCGCGCACGAGCAGCGTCAGAGCGTCCTCGTAGCGATCCTCGGCCGCCACCTCGAGGTCGTACACGGTTTCGCGTCCAGCGGTGATCTTCGCTGCGAGCACGTTCCACCTTACGGCACGATATCGCGCGGCGCCAAGCGGGCGGCGCGCTCGGCCGAGCTCTCTCGCTCAGCCGGCGTCGGCCACGGGCTCGTCGGGGCTCGCGTAGCCGACGAGGCCGAGCGACGCGCGCCACGCTTCGAAGTCGACGAGGCCGCGCGCGGCGAGCGCCTGGTAGCGCTCGCGCTTCTTGAGGCGCGCGCCGGTCCCCTCGAGCGGCGGCACGTGCGCCCACGTGACGTTCGAGGGTTGGTAGCGCGCGCCGTCGGTCTGGCCGCGCGCGAGGTGCGTCATGAGGCCGCCGAGCGCGGTCGTCTTCGGTGGCGGCGTGGGCTCGCGACCCGCGAGGCGCTCGGCGAGCATCAGCGCGCAGAGGAAGCCGCCTGCGGCGCTCTCGACGTAGCCCTCGACGCCCGACACCTGCCCCGCGAGGTACACGCCGGGCACCGCCTTGAGCTGCATCTCGCCGTCGAGGAGGCGCGGCGCGTCGACGAAGGTGTTCCGGTGCACGCTGCCGAGGCGCAGGAACTCAGCCTCCTCGAGCCCCGGGATCATGCGAAAGACGCGCTCCTGCGGGCCGTATTTCATGCGCGTCTGGAAGCCGACGAGGTTGTACGCGGTCGCGCCCGCGTCCTCCTGGCGGAGCTGCACGACGGCCCACGGGCGGCGGCCGGTCTTCGGGTCGGTCAGGCCGACGGGCTTCATCGGGCCGAAGCGCAGCGTGTCGGGCCCGCGCTCGGCCATCACCTCGCACGGCAGGCAGCCCTCGAAGTAGCGCGTCTCTTCGAAGGCGCGCGCGGGCACCTTCTCGGCCTCGACGAGCGCGGCGACGAACGCTTCGTAGCCGGGCTTGTCGAACGGGCAGTTCACGTACGCCGCGTCGCCCGCGTCTTCGGCCGTGCCGCGCTCGCCGTCGCTCGGGTCCGCGCCCTTGCCCCAGCGCGACTGCTTGAAGACGCGATCCCACGCGATCGACTCGGCCGTCACGATCGGCGCGATCGCGTCGTAGTAGGCGAGGTGCTCGGCGCCGACGGCGCGCGCGAGATCGGCGGCCAGCGCGTCGCCCGTGAGGGGGCCCGTCGCGAGGATCACGGGGCGCTCGCTCGGGATCGACGTGACCTCGGTCGCGACGCGGCGGATCCTCGCGTGCGTCGACACGGCGCGCGTCATCTCGACGCCGAAGCGCTCGCGGTCGACGGCGAGCGCGCCCCCGGCGGGGACCTTCGTCGCGTCGGCGACGCGCAGCACGAGCGACCCCGCGCGCCTGAGCTCCTCCTTCAAGAGGCCGACGGCGTTCGACAGCGCGGCGCCGCGCAGCGAGTTCGAGCACACGAGCTCGGCGAGGTGATCGCTCGTCTGCGCGGGCGTGCGCTTCTCGGGCTTCATCTCGAGGAGCGTGACGTCGTGGCCGCGCTCCGCGAGCTGGAACGCGGCCTCGCACCCCGCGAGGCCGCCGCCGACGACCGTGATCGCCGCCACGTCAGTCCGAGGTCTCGTGCGCGTCGCCGCCGGCCTTCGGGCGCGGGCGCGGCGGCGGCGTCTTCTTCGCGGCGGTCTTCGTCGCGCGCTTCTTCGAGGCGGGCGCCTTCTCGGCGGCCTTCTCGCTCTTCGCCTTGCTCGCGACGGGGCGCGCGGGCTTCGGCGCAGCGGGATCCGCGAGCGGCATCGGCTCGGCGATCTGGCCGGGGACGACGGCGCCCTGCTCGTCGAGCTCGAGCTCCTTCTTGTAGCCGCAGTCCTTCGTCGCGCAGAGGAGCATCGGCCGCTTGCCGCCGCTCTGCGTGAGGAACTTCGCGCTGCACTGCGGGCACGCGATCGGCACCGGCTTCTGCCAGAGCTTGAACTGGCACTTCTGCTCGGCGGCGTAGTTCGCGCAGCCGTAGAACGTGCGGCCGCCGCGCTTGCGCGCGCGGATCTCGATGAGGTCGCCGCCGCACTCGGGGCAGGCGATGCCGAGCGGCACGGGGCGCGTGTTCTTGCACGCCGGGTAGCCGCTGCAGCCGATGAAGTCGCCGTTCTTGCCCGACTTGATGACCATCGGCTTGCCGCACTTGTCGCAGTCGATGCCCGTCTCGCGCACGGCGACGGGCGCGCCGTCGGACGAGAGGTTCTTCGTGCCCTTGCAGTCGGGGTAGCGCTCGCAGCTCAAGAAGTAGCCCTTCCGGCCCCACTTCTTCTGCATCATCGCGCCGCACTCGTCGCACACGACGTCGGTCTTCTCGGCCTCGGGCTTCCAGGGCTTGAGCTTCTTCGACGCGTCGAGCTGCTGGCGGAAGCGCGTGTAGAAGCGCTTGAGCAGCTGCGTGCGCTTCATCTTGCCGGAGCCCACGTCGTCGAGCTCCTCTTCCATCGACGCCGTGAAGTTCGGGTCCATGAAGTCGAGCTGGCTCTTCACGAGGCCGTCGACCACGAGCTTGCCGAGCATCGTCGGCGCGAAGCCGCCGCCGCCGATCTTCTCGACGTAGTCGCGCGCCTGGACCTTGCCGATGATCTCGGCGTAGGTGCTCGGGCGGCCGATGCCGCGCTTCTCGAGCTCGCGCACGAGCGAGCCCTCGTTGTAACGCGGCGGCGGCTGCGTGAACTTCTGCTCGGTGAGCACACCCGGCGGGACCGCGAGCGCGAGCGCCTCGCCCTCGGTCATGTCGGGGAGCAGACCGTCGTCGTCCTCGGCCGGGGCGGCTGCCGGCGGCGGCGCGCTCTTCTTGTCGGCCTCTGCGGAGCCGTCGCCCTCGTCCTCGCCGGCGAACTCGCGCTGGTCCTCGGACACCGCGAGCCAGCCCGCGAACTTGAGCACGCGGCCCGACGCGCGCAGGCCGTAGCGCGGCGCGGCGGGGGACTCGCGCCGCGGCACCGCCTCGATGTCGATCGCGGTCTTGTCGTAGACGGCGGGCTCCATCTGGCAGGCGACGAAGCGGCTCCAGATCATCTTGTAGAGCTTGTACTGCTCGTCCTTGAGGTGCTTGCGGATCGAGTCCGGGTGGATGTCGACGCTCGCCGGGCGGATCGCCTCGTGCGCGTCCTGCGCGTTCTTGCGCGACTTGAAGACGTTCGGCTTCTCCGGCACGTACTCCTTGCCGTAGCGCTTGGTGATGACCTCGCGCGCCTCGGCGATCGCGTCGTCCGAGATGCGCGTCGAGTCGGTGCGCATGTACGTGATGAGGCCGACGGGGCCGCCGTCGCGCTTGAGGTCGATGCCCTCGTAGAGCGCCTGCGCGATCTGCATCGCGCGCTTCGCGCCCATGCGGAGGTAGCTCGTCGCGTCTTGCTGGAGCTTGCTCGTCGTGTACGGCGCCGGCGCGTTCCGGCGCTGCTCGCGGCGCGTGATCTTCGCGATCTTGTAGCGGGCGCTCTCGAGATCGAGGCGCACGCCCTCGGCCTGCGGGCCGTTCGTCACGCTCGCGCGCTCGTCGCCGATCTGGGCGAGCCGCGCGTGGAACGTGGAGCGGCCGTTCGCGAAGAGCGCGGCGCCGACGTTCCAGTACTCGTCGGGCTTGAACGCCTCGATCTCGCGCTCGCGGTCGACGATGAGGCGCAGCGCGACGGACTGCACGCGGCCGGCGGAGAGCCCGAAGGCGAGCTGCTTCCACACGAGGGCCGAGACGTCGTAGCCGACGATGCGATCGAGGACGCGGCGGGCGCGCTGCGCGTCGTAGAGATCGGTGTCGAGCTGGCGTGGGTGGGCGACGCCGTGGTCGACGCCCTTCTTCGTGATCTCGTGGAACTCGACGCGAGCGACCTTGAGCTTGGGGCTCTTGATCTCGTCGGCGATGTGGAACGCGATCGCCTCGCCCTCGCGATCGGGGTCGGTCGCGAGCAGCACCTCGTCGCTCTTCTTCGCGGCCGCCTTGAGCTCGTCGAGGATCTTCTGCTTGTCCTCGAGGACGGTGTACGTCTCGGCGAAATCGTTGGCGAAGTCGACGGCGTTCTGGCCCTTGGGAAGGTCCTTGACGTGGCCCTTCGACGCGAGGACCTCGTAGCCTGGGCCGAGGTATTTCTTGATCGTCTTCGCCTTGGCCGGCGACTCCACGATGACGAGCGTCTTCTGCATGGGGTTTACCCGAATACGGATCAGGAGGCGTGAGCGCAAGCGGCGGCGCGCCGTTTGCACGTTTCGTGCGAGAAAACGGGCCACCCCGGCCGCGCTTTTCCAGACTACAAAAATGAAGACGCCCGCCGGAACGACCCGGCGGGCTCCTCTACTACTACGGCGTCGAGCGCCAGCGTCAACAGCGCCGCCGCCGCGCGGCTCGGCGCGAGGCGCGTCAGCTCGCAGATCACGTCGAGGTGAACGGGATCGGCCGAGAGCGCCGACACGACCGCGAGCTCGTCCGGCTCGAGCGCGCGCGCTGCCGCGCGCGAGGGTGCGCGCGCGAGGGAGGTCGACGACGCGGAGTCGGCGAGGCCGAGCGAGAGCTGCGGCGAGGCCGTCGCCGTCACGCCGAGCGCCTCGAGCAGATCGACGGGCGTCGCGACGAGGTGCGCGCCTTGACGCAAGAGCTCGACGCAGCCGAGCCCTCGCGCGTCCCACGGCGCGTGCGGCACGACGAGCACCGGTCGACCGAACCTGCGCGCCGCTCGGGCCGTCGACAGCGCCCCGCTCGGCTGCCCGGCCTCGACGACGAGCGTCGCCTCGGTGCAGGCGGCGAGCACGGCGTTTCGCGCGATGAACCCGGCGGTGCCCGCGGGCGCGCCGTCGTCCATGATCGCGACGTGCGCGCCGCCCGCGTCGAGGACGCGCGCGAAGAGCGGCGCGTGCTCGGCGGGAGACGGTCGGTCGAGGCCCCCGCCGAAGACGACGACCGTCGGAGCGCCGGCGTCGAGCGCAGCCCGATGCGCGGCGGCGTCGACGCCGAACGCGCCGCCCGACCACACGGCGAAGTCGGCCTGCGCGAGCGAGGTCGCGAGCTCACGCGTCAGCGCGAGCGCCTCGACGGAGGCGTCGCGCTTGCCGACGACGGCGACGGCGGAGGGCAGGGAGGGCGCCGCGCACGCGCAACGTCGGCGGACGCTTGCGCTCGAGCAGCGGAGGTGGGTACCCGGCGTCGCCGGGCGCGAGCTCGAACGTCATGCGAGCTTTGTCGACGCGAGCGCGCGCGACGTTGCGTCGCCCGAGCGCCGACGCGCCCGCTCGCTTGCTATCGTGGCGCGATGCCCGAGTTCTCGAAGGGCGAGGTCAAGGTGCTCCTCGCGGCGGTGCAGCGGTTCACCGAGGCCTTCGAGGCCGAGGTCGTGGACGTGCTCGCGCGCCACTTCCGCGGCGCGCAGCCGGCTGACGTGGTCGAGGTCCGCGAGCAGCTCGTGCTGCTCTCCCGCGCGTTCACCCTCAAGCCGAAGGGCTCGCTGCTCGTCCACGACGCGCAGAACGGCCTCTTGAAGCGCATCATCCTCGACGAGCGGCGGCGCGCGGCCGAGGCGATCGATACGCCGCTCCAGCGGACGACGCACGGCGAGGTGATGCGCCACCTCCAGCGCGAGGTGCGGCCGTTCGACGAGCTCATGCAGGCCTCGTGGTTTCGCGCCGTGGCGCCCGCTCGCGTGCCGCGCCTCGCCGACTACCTCTCCGTGCGCTGGGCCGAGGCCGCGTCGGTCGCCGCGCCGAAGCTCCTGCCGCGCGAGTTCGACGAGAAGTTCCACATCCTCGAGGCGCCCGCGCTCTTCTTGCCCGACCTCGCGCACTACCGCGCCGCGTGCGCGCTCCGCGGCGTGAGCCTCGCCGTCGCGTACGTGGACATCGACGACTTCAAGGCGATCAACACGCGGTACACGGAGACGATCGTCGATCAGCGCGTCTTGACCCCGTTCCTCGAGCTCCTCGAGGCTCACGTGTTCGGTCGCGGCCACGCGTATCGCTTCGGCGGCGACGAGTACGTGCTCCTCTTCCCGAACGCCGACGAGGCGATGGCGATCACCCTGTGTCGAGACCTCCAGCGCAAGGTCGCCGCGAGCCGGTTCGCGGGCGTCGACGTGACGCTCGGCGTGTCGATCGGGCTCTGCCCCGTGGAGCCGACGTGCATCTTGACGGACCGCGAGATCCTCGCGCGCGCGAACCTCGCCAAGAACCACACGAAGAACGAGAGGAAGGGCGCGATCGCGTCGTACGGCGGCGCGTCGCTCCGCCCGAGCGACCTCGCGCTCCGTTGAGCTCGCTTCTCAAGCGGCGGTCGGGCCGACGAGCTGCACGCGACGCTCGCCGCGGAGGAGACCGACGTCGAAGATCTCGTCGCAGCCCGAGGTGAACCGCAGGAGACCCTCGATCGCCCCCGACGTCGTGTCGACCACCGCGACGCCGCACGCGAGGGTGGCGTGGCGGAGCGAGATGGGGAGTCCGCCGAAGACCTGGCTCTCGCGGATCTTCGAGAGCCCCACGAGGGCGCGATCGCCGGCGATGCAGAGGCCGCGCGCGAAGCCGGGGAGGCGCGCGATCGGCGTGCGCGCGCCGGTCTTCGTGTCGACGCGCAGCAAGACGCCTTGTCCGCTGTCGAGGAGCCAGAGCTCGCCGTTCACGAGACGCGGTGAGTGCGGCATCATGAAGCCGCCTGCGAGTGGCTCGCCCGTCGCGACGTCGACGACCACGCCGCCTCCCGCTTTCTTCTCGCGCCAACCGCCCGGCGAATCGGTCGCGGCGTGCGCGGTGACATAAGCGGGCGCGCCGTTCTCCATCGCGAGCCCGCTCAAGTGACAGCGGTCTTCGGCGGCGAGCGCG
>DASYCF010001212.1:0-3255 GCA_036500365.1 Byssovorax sp. | reverse complement strand
CGGTGGCGCTGGGCTCGCCCAAGCAGGTCCGGCGTGCGCTCGCGTACGTGCTGCTTCAGGAGCGGAGGCACGCCGCGAAGCGACGCTCCGAGATGACGACCGAGCTCGACTCCTGCTCCTCCGCCCTCACGTTCGACGGCTGGGCCGACGCGTCGCCGCGCGCTGGACCGTGGGACGCGACCGTCGCCGAAGCTCGAACGTGGTTGCTCTCGACGGGCTGGCGACGCCACGGCCGCATTCGCCGCACCGAGGTCCCCGGCGCCGCATGACCCCCGGGCGCCCGAACTCGCGGCGCTCGACGCGCTCGGGCGCTCCGCGGGCGTGGACGGGCTTCAGGTCAGTCGACGGGCGGCACGACGAGGCGGATCGGGTTGCCGCGCGCGCCCGGCGGCACGTGGAACCCCGACTTCGCGAGCTCGCGACGCATGCAGAGGGCGGCTTTGTCGAAGCGCTTGTTTCCGGTCATCGTCACGACCGTCGCCGGCAGGATGTGGCCGTCTTCGTCGATCTTGAAGAGGACCTCCACGGCGCCGGGTGGCAGCAGCGCGCCGGCCTCGTCGCGGCACCGCTGCGTCAGGGGCCAGTCGAGCTCGGCCCGCTCGGCCCGCGCGAGCGCGTCCTGGTTCGGCGGCGGCCGCGCGTCGACGCTCGTCGGCGGCGGCGAGACCTTCGTGGTCGCGCGCGCCTCGGCGCTCGCCGCCGCGGGGACGTCGCTGCCGATCGCCGCGCGGGGCGGCTCCGCTCGCGGCGCGGCAGACGCCGCCGCCACGAGCTCGGCGAGCGCCTCGGGGCTCGTCTTCGTCAACGCGACCGCGCTGCTGACGGGCGCGCGCGTCGACGCCGCCCCGTCCCACGACGCGGACGGCGCGATCGGCGCGACCGGAGGCGCCGTCGCCTGCACCGGATCCGCGCGGCACGCGGCGAGGGCCAAGGCGAGGCCGACGATGGAGCCGATCCGCGTCACGCCGCTACTGTATTACGCTCGCGGTCGAGGCCGCCTTTGATCCGATCGGAGCCGTTCGACGCCACGCTCGTGTCCGCGCGCATGCTCACGCCGGGCGTCCGCGAGCTCGTGCTCGAGCGCGTCGGCGCGCCGCTCGCGTTCGACGCCGGCCAGTGGGTGAACCTCCTCTTGCCGCTCGAGGGCGGGGAGGCGAAGCGCGCGTACTCGATCGCGTCCGCGCCGACGGACCCGCCGTCGCCGCGGTTCGAGCTCGCCGTCACGCGGGTCGCGGGCGGCGCCGGCTCCGATTACCTCCACGCGCTGCCCGTCGGCTCGACCTTGCGCGCGATCGGGCCGCAGGGCCTCTTCACGCGCGCGGCCGACGACCCCGCGCCCGCGCTCTTCGTCGCGACCGGCACCGGCGTCACGCCGCTCCGCGCGATGCTGCACGCCGCCTCGCGCGCGCCTCTTCGCGCTCCGCTCACGCTGCTCTTCGGCGCCCGCGTCGAGGCCGACGTCCTCTACCGCGACGAGCTCGAGGCGCTCGCCGCGCGCGACCCCAGCTTCCGCTACGAGATCACGCTCTCGCGCGGGGACGACGCGTGGCGCGGTCGGCGCGGCTGGGTGCAGGCGCACGTGCCCGAGGTCCTCGCCGCCGTGCGCGCGGAGTCGGCCGGCGCGCCCGTCCATGTCTACGTCTGCGGGCTCGAGCGCATGGTCGACGCCGTGCGCGCGCTCGCTCGCACCGAGCTCGCGGTCGAGCGCAAGCAGGTCCACACGGAGCGCTACGACTGACGTCGCACGCGCGGGGAGGGCGAAGATGGCGAGTCGTGCAAGGAGCATCGGGGTGGCGGCCGCGTTCGCGGCGGCGGCGATGGCCGGCGCGTGCGGCGGCGGCGACACGACCGCGACGACGGCGGGCGCGGGCGCGTCTGGGACGACGAGCACGTCCACCGGCGCGGGCGGCGCGCCCGGGGTCCCGTGCGACGGCCAGCCCGCGGCGCTCTCGCTCGGCGGGGTGTGGGCTGCGCGCGGCGTGCTCGACATCACCTTGCAGGGCAAGCCGGGCGGCGCCGTCACCACGTGCCCCGCCGATCAGCACGGCTCGAGCTCGCTCTTGCTGCTCCTCTCGTTCGAGGCCGACCCGTCCGACGCGACCAAGCTCTCGAGCGTCACGGCGACGCTCTGCTCGCTCGATCTGCCGACCGTGACCGCGCTCGTCGGGCCGTGCTCGGACCACCCGACCAACCTGCTCACGGCGCAGCTCGTCGCGCCGCAGGCGTTCCTCGACGCGCTCCCCGGCATCGCCACGCAGCCCGTCACGGGCACGCTCACCGGCACGAGCCCGGGCGCGGACGTCGCGCTCGATCGCTTCACCGTCGTCGTCGGCAGCGACCAAGGCGGCGCCATGCTCCCGTCGTGGCAGGCGGGCGCGCCCGGCTGCGACACGACCGACGTCGGCCGCCAGATGCTCTGCGAGCCCACGTGCGTCGACGACTGCGCCTCGCTCCGCGACGACGACGTCGACGGCTACCCCGGCGTGACCGTGAACATCTGCGGCTACACCGAGTCCGACATGCAGAACGGCGCGAAGTGCCAGGCGACCTCGCCGTCGACGCCGGGGTCCATCCTGCAGGGGCAGGGCTTCATCGACATCCAGGTCGACCCGCAGTTCACCGGCGCCGCGGTGAGCTCGTGCGAGATCGACGGCACCGTCGACACCGACGTCATCTACCAGCTCGTCGGCGCGAACGTGTACCTCGCGAGCTCGCCGATCAGCGTGAGCGCCGCCATCGGATCGCTGCCCGATTTTCAGGTGCTGCCCGCGACGAGCAAGTTCCGCATGACGCGCATCGACGGGCAGTTCGGCGCGCCGAGCTTCGGCGTCGACACGGCCGACGTGCTCGCGGCCTGTCAGACGATCATCGCCCACCAGAACGAGCTTTGAGTGACGGGAGAGGCTCGCGCCTCTCCCCCGTCGCGAGTGATCGCGACGGGACCCCCGATTCGCTGGAAGTGAGTGCGATGCAGGGCTTCATCTTCGCCCACGCGAAGTGGAGCGCCGCGTTCATCCGCACGAGCGCCGCCGACCCGGGCACGATGTACTGCGCTGCCTTCGCGCGCACGCTCGGCTGGGGGCGACGTGACCCTCAGCCAGTTCACGAAGGTCGCCGCCTTCGCCGACACGCCCGCGGTGCCGAGCCACATCGAGATCTCGTCGCTGGCCGTCAACACGGGCGGCGCCGCGCCGTCAACTCGCGGGCGCGGGCGCGGGCGCGTCGTGGCGGCGCGGGGCGGCGCGCACCGACGCG
>DASYCF010001211.1:0-3176 GCA_036500365.1 Byssovorax sp. | reverse complement strand
GCGCCCGTGTTCGTCGTGCCCGCGTTCGCGACGACGAGGAACGGCGTGAGGCCGCGCGCGCGATCGTCCGCGATGGCCGCCGCGAGCGCGCCGGGATCGAGGCGCGACGTCGCGTCGGTCGGCAGGACGCGCGCGTGCTGGATGCCGGCGATCGCGAGCGCCTTCCACGCCGAGTGGTGCGTCTCGGCCGAGCCGTACGCGGCGCCCTTCGCGATGTCGACGCCGAGCTTCTCGTGGCGCGCGGCGACGACGGCGCCGAGCGTGGCGAGCGAGCCGCCGGTCGTGAGGATCCCGCCGGCCGACTCGGGGAGGCCGACGATCGACGCGCACCAAGCGACGACGTTCTGCTCGATCGCGGCGAGCGCGGGCGCCGCCTGCCACACGCCGACGTAGCGGTTCGTCGCGCTCGTGATCAGATCGGCGAGCGCCGAGTGGAAGAGGCCGCCGCCGGGGATGTACGCGAGGTAGCCGGGCGCCGCCGTGTTGAGGCTCGCAGGGATGATACGGCCGAAGAGCAGGCGGAGCAGGCGTTCGAAGCCGACGCCGCGCTCGGGCATCGGCTCGCGGAGCGCGCGCGCGAGCCGCTTCGCGCCCGCCGTCCCGTGCATGGCCTGCGACGGGAGGCTCGTGACGTGTTTGACGACGCGCGCCGACGCGAGCTCGAGCATCGCGGCCATCGTCGGCCCGTCGAGCTCGAGCGACGCGGGCTTCGCGAGCCTGTCCGTGCGGCGTCCCACGTCAGAGGAGCTTCACCGCGCCGAGGTCCGCGCCGACGCGCAGCCACCGCTCGGCGCGTTCGAATCCGGAGCTTCGTTTGTCGAGGTGGCGCGGGACGACGCCGCGCTCCACGGCGGACCACATCTCCGGCTGCGCGATCCTCCCGGTGCGCTCGCGCGCGCGGAGCCTGCGCATCGAGATCGGCGCGGCCGGGAGCGCCGCGAGCGGGCGCGGGCTCCCGAAGAGCGACGGGTCGATGCAGCACGACAGATCGTTCGTGACGCCGACGCGCGCGTTGACCTGATCGAGGCCGTACTTGATCTGCATCGTCTTGATGACCGAACAGTGCTCGAGCTGCGTGGTCATGACGCCTTGCCGCACGTACGGGCCGAGCACCAGCGCCGGCACGCGGAAGCCGAGCTGCGCGAAATCGGGGTCGTCGTCGAACGTGGCAGGCGGCGGCACGTGATCGAAGAAGCCGCCGTGCTCGTCGAAGGTGAGCACGAAGAGGCACTTGTTCCAGAGCGGCGACTGGGCGACGGCCTGGATGATCGTCGCGACGAACGCCTCGCCGAGCTCGACGTCGTGATCGGGGTGGTCGTCCGTCGCCGCGTCGCCGAAGAAGCTCGGGTCGACGATGCAGAACGGCGGAAGGTTCCCGCTCATCGCGTCGGCGAGGAACGTGTCGGTGTCGTGCAGGTCGCTCGTCTTGAAGTACGCGCTCGTGCACCACGGGATGTCGCCGAAATAGTTCGCGCTGGCGACGCCCTTGTCGTCGAGCAGGTCGAAGATGCTGCGGAAGCCGGTGACGGGCGTGTTGTCCTTCGTGCTCTGGCTCGTCGCCCCGTGCAGGTAGAAGCGGTTCGGCCACGTCGGCCCGAGCACGCTCGAGAACCAGCGATCGCAGAGCGCGGCCTGGTCGGCGAGCGCGTACGTGATCGGGAGCTGCGAGCGCACGTGGTAGCCCATCACCTCTTGCTGCGTCGGGCCGCTGAACGCGCGGACGAAGCCGTCGTTCAGCCCCATGTCCCACTGGTCGTGCACGGGATCCCAGTCGTGCGGCGGGCTCTCGACGGTGAAGTCGTCGAGCTGGAAGATCGGCAGGCGAACGCCGTTCGCGTCGGGGTTCGTCTCGGCGCCGGTGAGCCCGTCGACGTCGAGGCGGTGCTCGAGCAGGCGCAGCGAGCCGAGGATGTGATCGAACGACCGGTTCTCCATGCAGAGGACGATCACGTGCTCGATCGGCGCGAGGAGCGCGTCGGGCGTCCAGATCATGCCGCCTCCGCCTGCGCCTCCGCCTCCGCCGCTCGACGACGAGCTCGCGCGCGACGACGACCGCGACGACGACTCGGACGAGCTCGCGCGCGACGACGACGCGTCGCTCGACGACGCGCCCGCGCCGCCTGCGCCTCCCGCGCCGCCTGCCTCGTCGGCTTGACCGCTCGAGCCGCAGCCGAGCGCCGCCGCGCCGAGCGCGCCGCCGATTCCTTTCAGGACACGTCGTCGGCCGTCGCCGTCGTCGTCGTTTCGCCGCATCCCCGCGCTCCTCCGGCCGGCAAGCGTAGCCGAACCTGGCGAACGCGGGACGCAGCGCGCGGGCGGCGCCCGACCCTTTCTTCCGGAGGGGGCCCGGCGGTGCTATGGACAAATGAGGGGCGGGCATCGGGTTCGGCGACCGCCTCGACCCCTCGCCCGCGTGGCACTCCGTTTCGATGGGGCCGCTCGCGGCCCCAAACCCCCGCCCGCCTGCGGCGGGAAGTCTCGAGGAAGGGCGCAACACCGAACATGGGCCGAGACCGCCTGCGCAAGCTCCGCCTCTGCATCGTGGACATGAACAATGCCCACGTGAACCAAGCGATGCGCTGCCTCCGCAGCATCGCGGGGACGTTCTTCGAGCGCGTGCGCGAGGTGAACCCCGGGCTCGTGTGCGAGCTCGCCGAGGTCTCGCCGCGCGACACGAACGCGCCCGTCCCGCGCGACTGCGACCTCTACCTTTCGTCGGGCGGCCCCGGCTCGCCGTTCGAGGGCGACCAGGAGCCCTGGTACGCCGACTACGATCTGTTCTCGAAGGGCATCGTCGAGTCGGCCGCCGTCGCCGGGCCCGAGACGCGCGCGATGTTCGCGGTCTGCTACTCGTTCGAGCTCATCGTGCGCCAGTTCAAGGTCGCGCACATCGGTCCGCGCGCCGACCGCAAGTTCGGCGTGATGCCCGTCTACATGACGACCGAGGGCATGAGGCACCCGCTGCTCGCCGAGTTCCACGATCGCCTGTTCGCGTTCGAGCACCGCAACTGGGAGGCGATTGAGCTCGACGAGGCGCGCCTGCGCGGCCTCGGCGGCGCGCTGCTCGCGCGCGAGAGCCGCGACGGCGTGTCGAAGGGCCGCGCGATCCTCGCGCTCGACGTGGCGCCCGGCATCGAGTGCGTGCAGTTCCACCCCGAGGCCGATCGCCCCGGCGT